>CABUZF010000129.1 GCA_902495985.1 uncultured Collinsella sp. | reverse complement strand
GTGCCGTGCGCGAGAGGTTGCCCCACGAGCAGCCGCCGCAAATGCCAACGAAGGGGCAAGGAGGCTGAATGCGATCGGGGCTTGGCTCTAGAACCTCGGTGGTGCGGGCGCGCATGAACGACTTACCGTCCTGCACGATCTCGGCCTCGACGGTGTCGCCCGCCACGGCGCCCTGCACAAATACGGCCTTGCCGTTGTCGGCATGCGCCAGCCCGTCGGCGCCGTACGTCATCGATTCTATGGTGAGCTTCATATCCCTGCCTGTCATTCGCGTTGTTGTCCGCACCATGGTAGCAGGGAAAAGCGCCCCGCATCTGAGGCTTTCCTCAAATGCGGGGCGCTTCTACAAACTGCTTCTACAAACGACTATTTCGTCTTGCCGGTAATGAGCGTCTTAAGACCCAGGCCGATCAGGCCCAGGCCCATGCGCGCGCGACCGGGGCGATGGCGCTCGATGGCCTTGGTCTTGCCAGCGGGCTTATCGCGACGGGCGCTCGTCTCGGGTGCGGGCTTGGTGACCTGCGTCTCGGGCCGAGGTGCAGGTGCAGGCTCGGGCTCAATGACGGTCGCCTGGACCTCTTGGACCTTGGGTGCTACTGGCTGCGGCTCGGCCTCGGGGGCAGGTTCCGCCTCAATGACGGGCTCGGGCGCGGCCTCGGCGTTGCGATAGGCACGCTCCAGTAGAGCTTCCTGCGAGTTGAAGGGTTTCTCACCCTCTGCACGCTCTACGGGGACCCAGGTGCCGTCGCTCGTGAGGCTGCGGGCCTTCACGTTGTCGCGCAGCTGCATGCCCATGTACTCGTGCACCAGGGCACGGCAGGTGGGGTCGAGCACGGGGAAGGCGATCTCCACGCGGTGCTCGGTGTTGCGCGTCATCATGTCTGCCGAGCTCAGGTAGATCATGTCCGAGTCCACGCCAAAGGCATAGACGCGCGCATGCTCCAGAAAGCGTCCGACGATGGAGCGAACGTGCACGTTCTCGGTCTTGCCGGCAACACCCGGCTTGAGGCACGAGATGCCGCGGATGATCATGTCCACGCGCACGCCGGCACACGATGCCTCGGCAATCTTGTCGATGACCTCGCGGTCGGTAAGCGAGTTGAGCTTAAAGAACACGCGGGCGGGCTCGCCGACAAGGGCGCGTTGAATCTCGCGGTCCAGACCGCGCATGATGAGAGGCTTGAGGCCTACGGGCGCCACACCCAGGAAGCGGTAATCGCCGCGCAGGTTGCCCAGCGACAGGTTGCGGAAGAACAGGTTGGCGTCCTCGCCGATACCGGGATGGGCGGTCATGAGCATAAAGTCACTGTAGAGCTTGGCCGTCTTCTCGTTAAAGTTGCCGGTGCCCAAAAGCGTCAGACGGGTAAGCGCCATGCCCTCGCGATAGGTGAGCTGGCAGATCTTGGAGTGGCACTTAAAGCCCTCGGAGCCGTAGATAACGGTGCAGCCGGCCTCTTCCAGACGCTCGGCCCACTCGATGTTGTTCTGCTCGTCAAAGCGGGCGCGGAGCTCCATGAGTACCGTGACCTCTTTGCCGTTTTCGGCAGCATCGATGAGCGACTCGCACAGGCGGCTCTGTTTGGCCACGCGGTAGAGCGTGATGCGCAGCGAGATGCACTCGGGGTCGTAGGCTGCTTCGTGCACCAGGTCCAAGAACGGGTTCATGGCCTCGTAAGGGTAAAAGAGCAGCTTGTCGTGCTGCAACACCTGCTCGCGGATGGAGCGGGCCATATCGATGGTGGGGTTGGGCTGCGGCTTAAACGGCGTAAAGAGCAGCTCGTTGCGTAGGTGTTCGGGAATCTTGCCCTCAATGCCAAAGACGTAGCCCAGGTCAAGGGGGATATCGCATGTAAACACCGAGCGACGCGAGAGCTCGAGTGCTTTGCGGATGGTCTTGAGCGTTGGCTTCTCGAGTGAGCCCGATACGGCGAGCACCACCGGCTGCAGGCGCAGACGCTTCTTGAGGATGCGCTTCATGTGCTGGCGGTAGTCCTCTTCCTCTTCGACGCCCTCGCCGTCCGGGTCGATATCGGCGTTGCGGGTGACTCGGATGAGCGCGCGGTCGAGTGGCTTGTAGGAGCCAAAGCAACTGTCCAGGCAGGCGAGGATGACGTCCTCGAGCAAGATGTAGGAGTAGGTGCCGGTGGGCGAGGGGATCTCGACCACGCGGTTCATCGAGGCGGGAATCTCGATAAGGCCCAGCAGGCTCTCCTCGTCAGTGACGCCGTCTAGGCCGCAAGCCAGATAGAGCGCGCCGTTGCGCAGGTTGGGGAAGGGGTGGCGCGGGTCAATGACCAATGGTGAGATAACCGGCGACACGTAGGCCTGGAAGTAGCGGGTTACAAAGGTGCGCTCCTCGGGCGTAAGCGAATCGATGCGGGCGCGGTGAACGCCCAGAGTGTCGAGCTTGCCCTCGATGCTCTTAAAGATGGACTCCCAGCGGGTAAGGAGCCCGGGCAGCTCGGCCATGACAGCATCGACCTGTTCGGAGGCGGTCATATTGCTCTTGTTGTCGACAGGCTGTTTTTTGAGCTCTGCCAGATCGGACAGGCCGCCCACGCGCACCATGAGAAACTCGTCGAGGTTAGACTCGAAAATCGACACGAACTTTAGACGTTCGAACAGCGGAACGGTCTCATCGAAGGCTTCGTCAAGCACGCGGTTGTTAAAGCGCAGCCAGCTAAGCTCTCGGTTTTGCGTGTACGAGAAGTCGCGCGGCGGCTTGCGCAGCTTTGCAGCGGCTTGCTTCTTTTCGATTTTGCTCGACATATGCATCTGTCCGTTCAGTCCCCGTAGAGGACGGTAGCCTAACTCTAAATCACTATTGTCTCAATTTAGTCGACCGCTGGCACGGACGTATCGCGTGAACGGTATCTTTACCTACTTCTTACGCTGACAAGTCATAGGACTGACGCCCCGCTCGTCTGCAAGCGGTCTATATCCTCACTCAACTGATGCGTAAGTATGAATAAGAATGATAGATAGCTGAATATCATCGAATACAGGCAGAAACGTAAACTAGCGTCATTTATATACATAAAACCGATTTAGCTATGCAATTCTGAATCAAAAGTTTAGAGACGCAATCGCAAATGGTTTTTAAGAAAAAAGAGCATTTACCTTTGAAAAGCTACTTTAGAACGCTGAAGTGCATTATGGGGGAATCATATGCGATATACCGTTCATCGCACTTTGTTGACCGTTCGGGGGCGAGGTGGAATTGCGGGTGGAATTTGGATATAACTAGTGCTGTCAGCAAGCAGCGTCCGCTATGGAAGGGCGCTGAGAGATTCGGCCGAAAGGCCCGAAAGAAAGGTAGGAGGCCATGACGAAAGGTCTGCACGTGCCTTCCGAGATCGGCAAGCTCAGGAAGGTCTGCCTGCACCGTCCCGGCGACGAGCTCCTCAACCTGCCGCCCGACGAGCTCGAGCGACTCCTGTTCGACGACGTCCCGTTCCTGGAGGTCGCGCAGCAGGAGCACGACACCTTCGCCCAGATCCTGAGGGACCAGGGCGTGGAGGTCCTCTATCTCGAGAACCTCGTCGCCGAGGTGTTCGACCAGGTCCCCGGCGCCCGCGCCGAGTTCACCGACCAGTACATCGCCGAGGCAGGCATCCGCGGCCAGCACATGCCGCAGATCGTCCGCGAGAAGCTGGACTCCATCGAGGACAACCTCGAGTTCGTCAAGAAGACCATGGCCGGCATGACCAAGGCCGAGATCGACATGCCCCTCACGGCGTCCACGACCCTCGACTCCCTGGTCAACTCCGAGTCCGAGTCCGACCTGATCATCGACCCGATGCCCAACCTCTACTTCACCCGCGACCCGTTCGCGGTCGTCGGCGAGGGCGTCAACCTCAACCGCATGTACTCGGTCACCCGCAACCGCGAGACCCTGTACGGCAAGTACGTCTTCAAGTACCACCCCGACTACAAGGACGTCTCGCTGTACTTCCGCCGCGACTGCCAGTTCCACACCGAGGGCGGCGACGTGCTGAACATCAACGAGAAGACCCTCGCCGTCGGCATCTCCCAGCGCACCCAGGCCGCCGCGATCGACATCATGGCCCAGAACATCTTCTGGAACTCCGACTCCAAGGTCGAGCGCATCCTGGCCTTCGACATCCCGGTCTCGCGCGCCTTCATGCACCTCGACACGGTCTTCACCCAGATCGACGTCGATAAGTTCACGATCCACCCCGCCATCATGGGCACCCTGCGCGTCTACGAGCTGACCGCCGGCAAGAACCCGGGCGACGTGAACATCCGCCTGATCGAGGACACCCTCGAGCACGTCCTGGAGGACGCCACCGGCGTCGACCAGGTCAAGCTGATCCCCTGCGGCGGCGGCGACCCGATCGCGGCCTCCCGCGAGCAGTGGAACGACGGCTCCAACACCCTGTGCGTCGAGCCCGGCAAGATCTGCGTCTACGCCCGCAACACCGTCACCAACGACGTGCTGTACAAGGAGGGCCTGGACCTTCTCGTCGTGCCCTCCGCCGAGCTCTCCCGCGGCCGCGGCGGCCCGCGCTGCATGAGCATGCCCTTCTGGCGCGAGGACCTCTAAG
>CABUZF010000128.1 GCA_902495985.1 uncultured Collinsella sp. | reverse complement strand
TTGATATTCACGTCCTTGAGCGCATGATGGTCGCCATAGAACAGGTCGAGGCCCTCGACATCGATGCGCGTCGGCGAGGCGGCAAGATCCTCTGCCGTGGGGCGAGTCGCATCCCCAACCTCGCGCTCGTGCGCGGCCTCAGCCTGCGCCTCCATGAGCTCCTCAAGCTCTGTAGGCTCCATCGCCGCAGCAGCCGTCATACCGCATACCTCCATATCGATATCAATTCAGCAGTATCGATAGTAGGAATCGTGGCTCATACGCACGTGAGCACATTGTCAAGTGTTTGTAAGGGCACGCTGGCTATGCGGCGGGCAGCTCGATGGTGAATATCGTGTGTTCGGGCGTCGATTCACATGCAACGGTACCGCCGTGTGCCGTGATGATCTCCTTGGCAATAGCAAGGCCCAGACCGGCACCACCGCGATTGGTCGCACGCGCCGCATCCAGGCGATAGAACTTCTCAAAGATCACCTTGAGCTTAGCCGCAGGGATGGGATCGCCCTGATTAATAAAGCGCACGCGCACGCCGCCGTCGTCTTGGCGCCTGGCCTCGATCGTGATGGTCGAGCCCTCATAGCTATAGGCAACGGCGTTTTTCATGATGTTGTTGAACACGCGGGCCATCTTGTCGCCATCCACGAGCACCGTCAGGTCCTCGCGAATATCAACTTGGGCTTCCTTATGCTGCTCGTTGAGGATGGGATAGAACTCGTCAGCCACCTGAGCCAGCAGCAACCCCAGATCAACATAGCCGCGCGTGAGCACGATATCGTGGAAGTCAAAGCGCGTGATATCGAAGAACTCTTCGATGAGCGCATCGAGCCGGTGCGCCTTGTCGAGAGCCACGCCCGTAAAGTGCGCACGTTGCTCAACCGGCAGCTCAGGAGCCTCTTGCAGCAGCGAAAGATAGCCCACCACACTGGCAAGCGGGGTGCGTAGGTCATGTGCCAAGTACGTGACCAGATCGTCCTTGCGATGCGACTCGTCACGCAGAGCTTGCTGCACCTTGCGCTCACGGTCACGCACGCGGTTAAGGGCGCCCTCGACCTCCAAGAAGTCGCCGTCGATGTTGTCCCAGGTGTCGGGGTGATCGATCAGGCGGTCCTGGATACGAGCCGCGAGCACGCGGTCGGCATGCTGCTCGCCCTGTTCGTAGCCCTGGTAGTACAGGGCGCGACCGCACAAGAACAGCACACACACGGCAAGCGCCAGCACAAAGCCAAGCATGTTGAATACAAAGCCGGCATCGAACAACACCGGCCCTTCGATGCCGCCGAGCGCCATGGCGCCAATCGCCAACGTCATGGCCCACGCGGCGCCGCCAATCACCACGCAGCGGCACACGATCTCAAATCGATCGATCAGCAAAAAGCCGACAAGCAGCACCGCCAAGATTCCGACGATGTTGTCGATGCCAATCAGCAGCAGGCTCAGCAAAAAGAGCAGCACCGTTGCAAGCGCGCGATTGTCGACGACCGACCTCACGTATTCAAAGAGTCGATCGGGCACCTCGAACGCTTGTCTATCGTCTTTTGTCATATCAAGATCCTCACAAGCGAAAAGCGTTATTCGATGATGTAGCCGACGCCCCAGACGTTTTTGATAAAGCGCGGCTTTTGTGCGTCGTCGCCGATCTTTTCGCGCAAGTGGCGAATGTGCACCATCACCGTATTGTTGGAGCCGGGCATAAAGTCCTCGTTCCACACCGCGCGGAACAGGTCCTCCACGGCCACCACGCTGCCGCGATGCTCGACCAGATACAGCAAGATTGAATACTCGGTGGGTGTGAGGCGTACCGGTGCACCGTCCACCGTCACGGAACGAGCGTCGCGGTTGATCTCCAAGCCGTCGAGCTGAATGGTCGGCGATTCGGCCGCCTGTGCACGGCTACCGTAGCTGGTGTAGCGGCGAAGCTGAGCGTGCGCACGCGCGATGAGCTCCAGCGGACGGAACGGCTTAACCACGTAATCGTCCGCGCCAAGCGAAAGGCCCCCGATCTTGTCTTGCTGGGCATCGCGCGCCGTCAGCATGATCACGGGATAGGTATGGCTGGAACGGATCGTACGCAGCAGCTCAAACCCATCGATATCGGGCAGCATGACATCCAGCAGCGCCAAATCAAACTCCTGCTCCAAAATCGCCTTGGCAGCATCGGCCCCGCTATAGGCAATCTGGACATCAAAGCCCTCTTTTGTAAGGTAGATGCCAACCAAGTCGGCGATGGCCTTCTCGTCATCAACTACCAAAATGCGCTCGTTCATGCGTGCTCCTCTCGCGCTCCATTATGCCCGAGGCGACGCACGCCACACACAACAAGCGTGGGTGATTAAGTCGGCCTTAAGCACCCTTGTGCCCGTTCGGGTGCGGATGTGGGCCACGCGCGCACGCGATGATCGCCGACGCCGGCAAACGATATACTCTAGTTCCAGAAGAGACCATCCCGTCGAAAGCGAAATCTGTGAAGTCCCTCACCTCTTTTGCAAAGCGCTCAGCCCAGCTTGCCGCCGGCTTTGTCTGCGCTATCGCCCTTGCCGCTGGCGCGCCCACCGTCGCCGGCGCCCAAGTGCTCACGACCGACAATGTTTGCGGCAAAACCGCCGATGCGCGCGGCATCACGGCCGAAAACCTGCCCGATATCGATGCGACCAATGCCCTCGTCATGGGCAAAGACGGCACCGTCTACTATGGGCGCGGCGCCGATGAGCAGGTCAAGATTGCCTCGATCACCAAGGTCATGACCGCAATCCTAACCGTCGAGAATTGCAAGATGGACGAGAAGGTCACGGTAAGCAACACCGCGGCCACCGTGGGTAATTCGACCGCCGGCTTGCTCGAAGGCGACGAGCTTACCGTAGAGCAGGCACTGCGCGGCCTGATGATTCCCTCTGGCAACGACGCCGCCATCGTGCTCGCCGAATATGTGGGCAAGAAGATCGACCCTAAGACCAAAGACGCCGAGGCCACATTTGTGAAGGCCATGAACGAGCGCGCTAAGAAGCTCGGCTGCACCGGCACGCTTTTTGAAAACCCGCATGGTCTGGACTTTGATGAGTGGGCTGGCGATATGCACTCAACCGCACACGACGTAGCGCTGATGATGCAGGAGGCCATGAAAAACGACACGATCCGCGAGGTCGTAGCGAGCGAGGATTCCTGGATCGAGGTCACGGGCGCCGACGGCACCGACCATTCGCATTCCATGGACACGCATAACTATTTGCTGGGCCAAGATGGCAACATCGGCGGCAAGACCGGCACCACCGACGACGCGGGCTATTGCTTTACGAGCGCCTACAACCGCGACGGCGACGAGATCTACACCGTTATTTTGAACTCCACCACCACCGATCAGCGCTTTACCGATACCGCTACCCTTGCCAACTGGTACTACGACCACAAGGTGACGGTCGCAATCGCCAACACGCAGGAGAAGACCGCCAACGGCAACCCGCTTATGGCGCGCATTAGTCAAACCGACTGGACGGATAAGACAATCGACGCCACGCTCGCCGATCCCACGGCGCAAGCGACCGTGTTTTCCCTTGCCGGCGAGGTGACCGAAAAGGTTAGCTACGACGATCTTTCGGGCACGGTGCATGTGGGCGACAAGGTGGGCAGCGTTACGCTCAAGCAGGACGGCACCAAGATCGCCGTCATGGACCTAGTTGCCGACGAGGAAGGCGCAGGGCCGAATCCCATTGAATGGCTGCTCGTGAAGCTTGACCGCTTGGGCCGTCGCATCGACAACCGCCCACTTGCGGCAGAGAGCGAGACCGTCGCCAAGGCACCCGAGGTGTAGGGCCGGAGCGATATCACATCGAACCAAATGAGGCGTCCAACGGGGCGCCTCATTTTTGAGGGTTCGAATCCCCAGCTAACGTGGTTCAACTAAAAAAGGGCCCCAAATGGGACCCTTCTTCAGATTCGTACTGGCGGAGAGCTGGGGATGTCCGGGCATGCTACGCATGCCCTCCGGCTTCAAAGCCTGACGGCTTTTCGCCCACGGGCTACAAACGCTTTCGCGTTTGCTTAACGCCCGTGCCCTCTCGGGTTCGAATCCCCAGCCGCCATTCTTGATAATAAAAAAGGGCCCCAAATGGGACCCTTCTTCAAATTCGTACTGGCGGAGAGCTGGGGATTCGAACCCCAGATGCCCTTTTGGGGCATACTCGCTTAGCAGGCGAGCACCTTCGGCCTCTCGGTCAGCTCTCCGTAACAGCCGTTCTATAGTAACCAAACAGCCAAGGTTGGGCAAGAGGGAATTTTCTAATTGCCTAGCATCCTTTCTTTCCTCCTTGGAAGCTTCGCCTACCCCAGCGAGCGGTTGAGGGAGCCGAGCTCGTCGTTGCCCATGGTGCGCCACATTTGGAAGATGCAACCGCGTGCCAGGAAAAAGAAGCCGTTGTCGACCAGTTGCACAGCGGCATCTGCCAGCTGATTCGTCACGGCGGACACTGGCGGCAGCTCGAGTCCAGCCTTGCGGATGGTCTCGACCGCCTCCTCGAACGTCGGAGGCTCGCTGACGCCCATCTCGTTCATAAGGCCCTGCATTTCTTCCAGCGCGCTGCTGCCCGACTCCTCGCCGCGCG
>CABUZF010000127.1 GCA_902495985.1 uncultured Collinsella sp. | reverse complement strand
GCGCCCGCTGCAGACGGCAACGTCCTCGTGGCCTACTACTCGGCACAGAGCCACACCGCTGTCGTAGCTCAGACCATTGCCGACGGGCTCGGCGCCGATCTCTTTGAGGTGACGCCTAGAACCCGCGGGTTATAGCCCCGTGCGCACCCCAGCGTTATAGAACCCTCACCAACGGAAACTTCCGCTGGCGCGGCACCCCTCGTATGGTGGATACATCAAGTTGCGAGAAAGGAAGGCACCATGGACTACATCACCTTGAACAACGGCGTCAGGATGCCGCAGCTCGGCTTCGGCGTGTATCAGATCCCAAACGTCGCGGAATGCCAGCGCGCCGTGGAGGACGCGCTCTCGGTCGGCTACCGGCTGCTCGACACGGCCGCGAGCTACGGCAACGAAGAGGCGGTCGGGGCCGCCATTCGTGCGAGCGGCCTGCCGCGCGACGAGGTGTTCGTGACGACCAAGCTGTGGATGTCGGATGCGAGCTACGAGGGGGCCAAGCGCGGCTTTGACGCGTCGCTCAAGCGGCTGGGGCTCGACTACGTCGACCTCTACCTCATCCACCAGCCGTTCGGCGACGTCTTCGGCGCGTGGCGCGCCATGGAGGAGCTCTATGAGCAGGGCGTTATCCGCGCCATAGGTACAGCTAACTTCTACCCCGATCACCTCGCAAACCTCATCTCGTTCAACCGCATCGCCCCCGCCGTGAACCAAGTCGAGTGCAACGTGTTCTTCCAGCAGCGCGAGGCGCAGGAGTACATGGCCGGCAAGGAGGTGGCCATGGAGGGTTGGGCGCCCTTTGCGGAGGGCAGAAACGACCTCTTCCGCAACGAGGTCCTCGCTCGCATCGGCGAGGCGCACGGCAAGACGGTCGCCCAGGTCGTGTTGCGCTGGCTGCTCCAGCGCGGTGTGGTCTGTATCCCTAAGAGCACGCACCGCGATCGCATGGAGCAGAACTTCGACGTCTTCGACTTCGCGCTGGGCGACGACGAGATGGTCGCCATCGCCGCGCTCGACACCGGGCGCAGCGCGTTCTTCGACCACCACGACCCCGCCACCATCGAATGGATGTCCGGGCTCGTGCGCAACGTGTAAACGAGCGTCAGACCGCACTGATAACTTACTAGGAGGAATTGCCATGAACTCATTCACGTACGACTACCCGGTCAGGAACTACTTCGGCGAGGGGGCCATGGACCAGGCACTCGACGCCGAGATGGGTGCCATGGGCAAGACAGTGATGCTCGCCTACGGCGGAGGCTCGGTCAAACGAACCGGCGTCTACGGCCACGTGGTCGATAAGCTCACGAGCGCGGGCAAGCGCGTGGTGGACTTCGGCGGCATCATGCCCAATCCGACCTACGAGAAGTGCCAGGAAGGCGCCGCGCTCGCACGCGAGGAGCAGGTCGACTTCATTCTCGCCGTCGGCGGCGGGTCGGTCTTCGACTGCTGCAAGGTGGTCTCCGCGCAGGCGATGCTTGACGAGGGCATCGAGAAATTCGAGCACGCCGACGGCAAGATGCCGAGCTCGTTCATCCCCATGGGCTGCATCGTGACACTCTCCGGCACGGGCGCCGAGCAGAACAACGGGGCCGTCATCACCAACGAGGAGACACACGTGAAGGGCGCCTATCTGGGGGCGATGCCCATGTGGGCGGCGCTCGACCCGGCGCTCACGCTCACCGTACCGCACGCGCAGTTCATGAGCGGCGCGTTCGACACGCTCTCGCACTGCATGGAGAGCTATTTCGGAAGCCCGCGCGGGCGCAATGTCACCGACGACATCAACCTCGCCATCCAGCGTAACGTCATCCGCAACATGCGGATCATCGCGAACGACGACCAGAACCTCGAGGCGCTCAGCGAGCTCGTATACGACTCCGCCATGGCCGAGAACGGCGTGCTCAAGATCGGCAAGTCAACGGACTTCCAGGCGCACATGATCCAGCACCAGTACGGCGCGTACACCCACACCAACCACGGAATGGGCCTCGCGGTCATCCACCCTGCGCTCTACCGCCACCTGGCCCCCGAGGCGCCCGCGCAGTTCGCCCGCTGGGCGCGCGAGGTATGGGGCGTCGACGGCGAGGGCAAAGACGACCTTACGGTGGCGCTCGAAGGCATCGACCGCCTGCAAACGTTCATCGGCGAGATGGGGCTTCCCACGAGCTTCGCCGAGATGGGCTCCGACGCGTCCGACGAGACGCTGCGCAAGGTTGCGGACACCTGCGTGCTCACCGGCGGCTGCGCCAAGAAACTGGAGCGCAGCGAGGTGTTCCAGATTCTGACCGAGTGCCTCTAGATCGGCAGCGGGTCCCAATCCGCCCGCGCCGAAGAACTCAGAAGGCTCCTCGTTTTTCACGAGGAGCCTTCTGAGTTCTTGCCCGATTGTGAAACCATGCGGCTTGCAGGTGCGGCGGTTGCGAAACGTCCCCATCGGTCGCCATCGGAACCGTATGAAACCGTATGAAAAACAAGAGCAAATGTTCTATTACTACTCCCACTCGATGACTAATCCAGTCCGAGTGTTGTCGATGCGTGTCGCGTCGTACCGCCCGAGGGCTGATTCGTGCGCAATTTGAGCGAATCAGGCCCTTAATTCGCGGTTTCGGGAATGACTCAATTGATTCGCAAAACCGCAGGTCGCTCCTTTAATCACTCCCTGGTTTCCGCCGGGGTTCGTAGCGGGTGGCGTGAAAAGGGGCGATTCAAAGGGTCAGAGAGATGCGCCTTAGCCAAGAAATTAAAGTTAGCCTCATCTTACTGCATGATTCGTGTGTTATAGTTAGATGGCTCTAACTGTTTGGGGGCGACAGCCATGCACGAACGCGAGGGTTTCTGGGACAAGAACGCCGGTTGGTATGACCGTTTCATGCGAAACGACCGGGCGGCGTATGAGAAGATGTATGGGCTGATCCGGCCGGTAGTGAAAGCAAAAACCGTACTGGAGGTTGCCACCGGCACGGGGCTTATCGCAAAGAGCATCGTGAATGCGGCGGCGCACATCGAGGCTACGGACGCCTCTGCAAAGATGATCCTTGAAGCAAAGCGGGACAATCAATCCGCAAAGCTGCACTTTTCCGTACAAGATATGTTCCGCCTGCCCTATGCACAGAAGTCCTTCGAAGTGGTGATCGCGTCCAACGCGCTTCACATAGTGCCGCATCCGGAAAAGGCCCTGCAAGAAATCAGGCGGGTGCTGAAGGACGACGGCGTGCTCATCGCGCCAACCTTCACCCACGCGGGGAACTCGGTTTCCGGCAAGGCAAAAGCCTTTTTCATGAGTATGGCGGGATTCCCCCTCTACAGCAGATGGACAAGCGAGGAATACCTACGTTTTCTGCGTCAAAACGGCTGGACGGTGCAGAAAAGCGCGGTGCTGAAGGCCTCGTTCCCGTTGACTTATGTGGAATGCACGAAATCGGAGGGGCCAGATGTCGTTCTTTGAAAACACCCGCAAGCCCGTAGGCCTCGGCGGAAAACTTATGGTTGCCATGATGAATCTGGGCCACAGCCCTGTGGCGCGGTGGGGACTTCGATTTCTACGACTTGCGCCAAACGCCAAGGTGCTGGATTGCGGCTGCGGCGCGGAAGTAAGGGCATCAAGCACGGATATTTTTGCATCCATCCTGCACATGGCGATAGGCATGACGGTCATAGCGGCTATGCTGGCGGCAATTATGACAGTATTTATTCACTGAGGAAGAAACCTATGAAATGTAAAATTGAGAAAAACACCGTGCAGGAGACGCTGATCCTCCCGCTGTATTCCCGGAAGCTGTGTACGGAGCTGTACCCGAACCTTTACAGGGATGAAACGGCGGTTCGCCTGCTCGACCAGATCGACTACGACTTTTCAGAGGCAGAGAAAAACTCCCGCGGCCTGATGCAGCGCTTTGGTGCGCTGGAGGTGGCCATGCGGCAGGGTGATCTTGCTTTCGAGGTGCGGGATTACCTGAAAGGCCACCCCAATGCAGCGGTGGTCAATCTGGGCTGTGGGCTGGACAACACCGGCAGAACCTGCGACAACGGTAGATGCAAGATCTACAATCTGGACTTCCCGGATGTGATTGCCTTGCGGCAGCAGCTACTGCCCGCCGGGGATCGAGAACAAAATATCCCCTGCGACCTGAAAGACACCGTATGGTTTAGCAAAATCAATGCCTCCGGCGGGGCGGTGTTCTTTGCCTCCGGGGTGTTCTATTACTTTCTGACCCAACAGGTCCGGGAACTGGTGCGGGGGATGGCGGACGCATTCCCGGCAGTGTGCTGGTCTTTGATGCTGCCAATCGGACGGCGGTAAAGATGATCGCAAAAACATGGCTTAAGACTGCAAAAATCAAGGATGTGGGGGCATATTTTGCGGTTTCGGATGCCGCCAAGGAAATCGGCACGTGGGGCAGACGTCTGCAGGTCACAAGTCGCGGCTATATGCTGGGTTACAACGATTTGAAAGACCCTTCTGTCAGCGGCTTTTTCCGGTTTCTCGCAAGGGTCGGTGACAACGGGATGAAAATGCAAATCGTGAAAATAAGATTTTGAGAGACAAAAATGAAGCGCGCTCACTTTGACGTTGAAGAAGACGGCTTTTACGG
>CABUZF010000126.1 GCA_902495985.1 uncultured Collinsella sp. | reverse complement strand
GTAGTACATGCACGTCGACATGGTGGACGGCGTGGGGTAGAAGTCCTGCACCTGCTCGGGCATGTAGCCCATGTCTCTCACGGCCTCGGCAAGGTCCACAGCTTCCTTCATCGTTGAGCCGGGATGGCTCGAGATTAGGTACGGCACTACGTACTGCTTGAGTCCGTATTCGCGGTTCAAGCGTTCAAATTTACGGCAGAATGCGTCGTAGACGGCGCGGCTCGGCTTGCCCATCACGGACAGCACCGCGTCGCTCACGTGCTCGGGCGCTACGCGCAGCTGGCCCGAGACGTGATGCTCCAGCAGCTCGCGCAAAAACTCGTCCGAGGCATCGGCCATGGTGTAGTCAAAGCGGATGCCGCTGCGGACGAAGACCTTCTTGACGCCCGGCAGCTGGCGCAGGTCGCGCAGCAACTGCGTGTAGCCGCTCTCGTCGACCACCATGTTCTTGCATACGCTCGGCCACAGGCAGCGCTTGTTCTTGCACACGCCGTGCTTGAGCTGCTTGTCGCAGGCAGGGCGGCTAAAGTTGGCCGTCGGCCCGCCCACGTCGTTGATGTAGCCCTTAAACTCGGGGTCGCGCGTGAGCAGCTCGGCCTCGCGCATGATCGAGTCGTGGCTGCGCATCTGCAGCACGCGGCCCTGGTGGAAGGTGAGGGCACAAAACGAGCACTCGCCAAAGCACCCGCGGTTGGAGCTAATGGAAAACTTGATCTCGGCAAAGGCCGGCACGCCGCCTGCCGCGTCGTAGTCGGGATGCCAATCGCGTGCGTAGGGGAGCTCTGCCACCTCGTCCATCTCGTCGGTCGTCAACGTCGCCGACGGCGGGTTCTGCACCACATAGACGCTGTTGGGATAGGGTTCCACCAGGCGATGCCCGGTGATGGGGTCCATATTCTGCTGCTGCACGTTAAAGCTGCGCGCGTAGTTGAGCTTGTCGGCGGCAAGGTCGTCCCAGCTGGGCAGCAGGTCGTAGTCGTAGACCTCATCGAGCGAACCCGTGCGGTAGACGGTGCCGTTGATATAGGTGATCTGATCGACGGGCAGTCCCGCGTCGAGCGCGTCGGCGATCTCGACGATCGCGTGCTCGCCCATGCCGTAGATGAGGATGTCGGCGCCCGAGTCGAGCAGTACCGAGCGCTTGAGCTTGTCCTGCCAGTAGTCATAGTGGGCCAAGCGACGCAGGCTTGCCTCGATGCCGCCGATGATGATGGGGGCGTCCTTGAATGTCTGGCGGATGAGATTGCCGTAGACCGTGACGGCTCGGTTGGGGCGGTGCCCCTCCTCGCCGCCGGGGGTATAGGCATCGGTGTGGCGGCGGTGCTTGGTCACCGAATAGTGGTTGACCATGGAGTCCATGTTACCGGCACTGACGAGAAAGCCCAGACGAGGCTCGCCGAGCACGGTGATGCTGGCGGGGTCAGTCCAGTCGGGTTGACAGATGATGCCCACCTTGTAGCCGTGCGCGTCGAGGACACGGCTGATGATGGCCATGCCAAAGCTGGGATGGTCCACGTAGGCGTCGCCGCAGATGTAGACAAAGTCGCACTGGTCCCAGCCGCGCGCATCCATGTCGGCACGACTGACGGGGAGGAACTTATCGCGGCCCGGACGCCAGGGGCGGGCGGGTGCTGCCGGGGTATGAGTGGGCTGGCCGCCCTGGGCCTTGCCGCCACGCTTTTGCTGCTGGCCGCGCTGGGCATGCTTGCCGTGCTGGTTGTGCTGAGCGTCCTGGGGCTTTTTTGCCACGATTCCTCCCGTTGTTAGTATGCTGCACGTAATTGTAACCAGTCTTTTTGGGACGGCGCTAAAAAGACTGGTGGAGTACACGGGGCGTCGGGTGTCGGCGCCGCGCCCGCTGTTTGTTTCCAGACTGTGTATCCCCGTGCCGAAGGGGCCGTCTCGCGCGCACGCCATGTTGTCAATGGGTTACAGTATGAACGGCGGCTATGTCTCCGCCAACGCACGAGAGAGTCGTCAACAAGGAGGATGCACGACGATGCAGCGTGCCAAACAGATATCGGAGTCTATTGAGCTGGGCATCATCTTGGCGCTCGCCGGTGGCTTTATGGATGTGTATTCGTACATTGGGCGCGACCATGTTTTCGCCAACGCGCAGACGGGCAACATCCTGCTCGTGGGCGTGAGCATCTCGGAGGGCAACTGGGCGCTGGCGGGACGCTATTTCTTCCCCGTGGTGTCGTTTGCCGTGGGCATTATGCTTGCAGACCTGGTGCACGAGCGGTTTGGCAGTGTGATTCATTGGCGCCAGGTGACGGTGTTTTTTGAAGCCGTTATCTTGCTGGGCGTGAGCTTTATCCCGGGTGGCGATTTCAACCTGCTCGCCAACTGCCTCACCTCATTTGCCTGCGGTATGCAGGTCGAGAGCTTCCGCAAGATCCACGGTCACGGCATCGCCACGACTATGTGCATCGGCAACCTCCGTAATGCCTTGCAAAACGTGGACGACTACATCATCACCCATAAGCGCGGCTTTTTGGAAAACGGCCTGCTGTACTTTGGCGTGATCTTCACCTTTGTGTTTGGCGCCGTGCTGGGCAATTGGTGCATTGAGCGCATGGGCCTGCACGCCATTGCGGTTGCGAGCGTGCTGCTGTTTGTCGCGTTTGCCATCATGTTTATCGATCGCGAACGCGATTTGCGCTTTCGCTGGAAACGCGCCTGCGAAAATTGGAAAGACGCCTGCCAAAAATAACGGCAGGATATGACAGGGGCAGTTCCCTTGTCAGATAGATCGATAATGGGGAGGGGACGGCCATCTTGGCCGCCCCTTTTTTTGTTTAGCGGTCAGGTGGGGACGATACCAGTTGTTGAAACGCTTTAACACCTTTGACGTTCTCGCGCGTTTTTTGTTTCAAAAGCGTTAGGATGGAACTAATAGCGCGGGGCGTAATGGGTGCCCCGCACACGATGGGAGGCTATCAATGGCTAATCGTTTCGTTCTCAACACCATTTCTTATCATGGTTCTGGCGCTATCAAGGAGATCCCCGGCGAGCTCCAGCGTCGCGGCTACAAGAAGATCTTCGTCTGCTCCGACCCCGATCTGGTCAAGTTTGGCGTTACCGCTAAGGTGACCGACGAGCTCGACGCTGCCGGCATCGCTTGGAGCCTCTACTCCGAGATCAAGCCCAACCCCACCATCCAGAACGTCAAGGACGGCGTCGAGGCCTTCAAGGCCGCCGAGGCTGACGCTATCGTGACCATCGGTGGCGGCTCCTCTATGGACACCGCCAAGGCTATCGGCATCATCATCAACAACCCCGAGTTCGCCGATGTCCGCAGCCTCGAGGGCGTTGCTCCCACTAAGAACCACGCCGTGTTCACCATCGCCGTGCCGACGACCGCCGGTACCGCCGCCGAGGTGACCATCAACTACGTCATCACCGACCCCGAGAAGGTTCGCAAGTTCGTGTGCGTCGACACCAACGACGCCCCCGAGGTCGCCGTCGTCGACCCCGACATGATGGCTTCCATGCCCGCCGGCCTGACCGCTTCCACTGGCATGGACGCTCTGACCCACGCCATCGAGGGCTACACCACCAAGGGCGCTTGGGAGCTCTCTGACATGTTCCACTTTGAGGCTATTAAGCTGATCAGCGAGAACCTGCGCGACTCTGTCGCCGAGGCCAAGTCCGGTCAGCCCGGCTCCGGTCGCGAGGGCATGGCTCTTGGCCAGTATGTCGCCGGCATGGGCTTCTCCAACGTCGGCCTGGGCATCGACCACGCCATGGCTCACACCCTGTCCGCTCACTACGACACCCCGCACGGCGTTGCTTGCGCCATGCTGCTGCCGATCGCCATGGAGTTCAACAAGCCGGTTTGCGCCGAGCGCCTGGCCAAGGTTGCCGTCGCCATGGGCGTTGACACCACGGGCATGAGCACCGACGAGGCTGCCGATGCCGCCATCGCCGCCGTCAAGCAGCTTTCCGCCGACGTGAACATCCCGCACGTCTGCGAGGCCATGAAGGCTGACGAGATCGAGGTCCTGGCCAAGGACGCCATGGCCGACGCCTGCTTCCCGGGTAACCCGCGCGAGGCAACGCTCGACGACGTCATCGAGCTCTTCAAGAAGATCTGCCCGGCTGCTTAACCTGGTTCGGCGGGCCTCGCCCGTTAGCCCCAGAATCGTCCTCGGACATGTCGGAGGCCCCGCTGCGCACTACGTGCGGCGGGGCCTCCTTCTGTCCTGCGGAAAGATTCTGGGGCTAACGGGCGAGGCCCGCCGGCTCGTTGTCGTGGCGGGCGCAGTTCTGGGGAGCTCGATGGGTCATCTCGCTAGGTAAATATTTGTGCGTGATGGTATCGTTGTTGGGGCTTTTACTGATTACGGGATGTTGACTTTGGAGTTGTGGATGGTGTCCCAAATGGATTCTACGCTTGGTTTTATTACTGACCAGCTTAAGACGCTGACTTCTATTGCCTCGCCTACGGGCTATACCCGTGCGGCGACTGATTATCTAATGGAGACGCTGCGCGATATGGGCTTTGGCCCCGAGCGTTCCAATAAGGGCAACGTGTTGGTCGAGCTTGGCGGCGAGGGCGAGCCGCTGGTGTTGGCGAGCCATGTCGATACCCTGGGCGCCATGGTGCGC
>CABUZF010000125.1 GCA_902495985.1 uncultured Collinsella sp. | reverse complement strand
CGACAATGCATGGCCGCTCGATCGCTCGCTTGATGAGCTGGAGCGTCTTGCCCACACGGCTGGTGCCCAGTGCGTGGAACGCTTATCGCAGCGTTTGGTAAAGCCGTATCCTAAATCGTTTATCGGTTCCGGTAAGGTTGAAGAGCTGTGCGGCCTGGTACATCGCATGGATGCCGATGTCGTTATTTTTGACGACGACCTGACGCCCTCGCAGCAATCCTATTTGGAGAAAGCCGTGGGCGAGCCGGTAAAGATTATCGATCGTACTGCACTGATCTTGGATATCTTTGGCCTTCATGCTCAGACGCGTGAGGGACGCCTACAGATACAGCTGGCACAGCTTCAATATCTGTTGCCTCGTCTGCGTGGCATGTGGAGTCATCTTGCCAAAGAACAGACGCGCGGCGGCATCGGCTCACGCTTTGGTCAGGGCGAAAGTCAGCTCGAGGTCGACCGTCGCCTCATTCGTAATAAGATCGCTGCGCTTCGTCGTGAGCTCAAGCAGGTTGAACAGCGTCGCGATGTTCAATCCAAGAACCGCATTGAGTCACCGGCGTTTCGCGTCGCGTTAGCCGGTTATACCAATGCCGGTAAATCGACGTTGCTCAATCGTCTGACCGGCTCTACGGTACTTTCGCAGGACAAGTTGTTTGCTACGCTCGACCCGACGACGCGTTCGTATCGCCTGCCTGGCGGTCGCGGCATGACGATTACCGATACCGTCGGCTTTATTCAAAAGCTGCCGCATGGTCTGGTCGATGCCTTTAAATCGACACTGTCCGAGGTGTTGGGTGCCGATCTAATTCTCAAAGTCGTAGATGCGTCTGACGAGGACTATGAGCGGCAGCTGGAGGCTGTCGACCGCGTGCTTGATGAGATCGGCGCCGGAGAGCGTTTAACGCTGACCGTATTCAATAAAATCGATCTTCTCGATAGCGTCGATCGATTGAGTTTCCGTCGTCGTTATCCGGAAGCTGTTCTGTTCTCGGCCCAAACGGGCGAGGGGCTCGACGATCTCGTCGATCGCATTGCTCGTGAGGCAGCTGCCACTGATGTGCTGCTTTCTGCCGACATTCCATATCGCGAAGGTGCGCTCATCACGCTCGTGCATGAGCAGGGGACCCTTTTACACGAGGAATATCTTGAGGATGGCGTTCGTATTGTGGCGAAACTGCCGGCTCGTATTGCACCTCGGCTTGAGCGTTATCGCACCGAGTAGGCGAGCTCCAAAATGCCCAGTATGATGGGCTGATGCAGCAGATAAAAGGGGAGTGCATGACGTCCAAGGCTGGTGAGCGCCGGGATGGGATTGGCGTAGACCCAGCTTGGTGCGGGATGTTCACATCTTTGAGCGGTACGCGCAGTAAAGTATCCTGTGAGGTACATGAATATGAACGGGATGATTGGATAATAGTCGCCTGAAACAAACCGGGGGCCGGGAAATCCTAGCCACGCCAAATAGGGGAATGAATAGGTCGATTTCGGGATGCCCCATGTCGCCACGAAGAGAGCGAGGCATATCGCGATGCCCCATGTGCTGGGCACTTTCTTAAGCATCGGTCGTGCTACGGCTGCCACAGCGGTACACGCCGCCATGCAATAAATGATGCCAAAGTTCACTGAATCGTCGACCGATACGAGCGTTGTTGCGATCCAGACGACCAAAGCTGCGGCAGCGTACTTGGACGCTCGTTTAGCATTGTTGCGTGAGAGCGTGCACATCCAACCTGCGATAAACAAAAATACCCAGCTGATGCTGGCGCGCCAGACGTCTTGAAAGACAGTCTGGGTAAACCAGGGCATATCCCAACCGTACAGGTAGGCGAGATCGTAGCAAGCGTGAAAACCTGCCATTGAAATCATCGTAAACCCGCGGACGGTATCAAAGATGGTGATGCGTTTTTGCATTACGAGAACCGGCGCATCAAGCCGACGACTTTGCCCAAGATAACGGGATTCGTTGCATAGATAGGCTCCATGGTGTCATTCTCGGGCTGCAGGCGTACGCGTCCCTGCTCCTTGTAGAACGTCTTGACGGTCGCTGAACCATCAATCATGGCCACGACAATTTCGCCGTTCATGGCGCTCTTTTGTTCACGGACGATGATGTAATCGCCATTGAAGATGCCGACATTGATCATTGAGCTCCCATGCACCTCAAGGATAAAGGAACCCTGATCGGTGGCGATTTCGGTCGGGATAGTAAAAGTGTCTTCGATATTCTGCTCGGCCAGAATGGGAATCCCAGCCGCGACGCGACCAACGAGCGGTAGCGAGACCGTTCCGCGAGGTGCGGTGGGCTCGTCAGATTTAGAAATTGAGACAGAGGAACCGTCCTCGTTAAAGAGTTCCAGGGCGCGCGGTTTGGTGGCATCGCGCTTGAGTAGCCCGCGCGCCTCCAGGGCAGATAGATGGGCGTGCACGGTGCTGGGGGAGGAAAGTCCCACGGCAGAAGCCATCTCGCGCACGCTGGGCGGATAACCCTTCTCCTGCTGATATTCCTTGATGAAGTCGTAAATTTGCTGCTGACGCTTGGTAATTTTGCGAGCCATCAGGGCATCCTCTCTACCCATGTCAAACAAATGTTCGAATTTTGCTTGACAGGAACAACTGTTCGAAGATAATAATAACCGAACATTCGTTCTCGCGCTAGACATTTTTGTCCGCGCGGCTTGATAAAACTGTTCTCAGCAAAACACGCGAGAGGAGAACATGATGAAAGCAACGAATATGGTCCAGGGAAACCTCGCCTTTAAGCTCGAGATGCCTGCGGAACCCACTTTTACTGTTGTTCAGGGTGGCCGCTCCGGCTTTCAGCCTTTGACCGTAAAGTCTGCTCGCAATCAGCAGGCTGCAGTCGCGCCGGCCCGCGTTGCCCTGAAGGTTCCGACGATTGTCGCTGTTGCCGTTTCGCTTACGCTCTTCGTTGTCCTCGCTACGTTGGTCTTTAGCGCTCGTCACGCCGCGTATGCCGAGTCCGTTTCCAACGTTACCTACGAGACCATTCGCGTTCAGCCTGGCGATTCTCTTTGGTCGCTTGCCGAGGAATATCCCATCGAAGGCCTTTCCACGCAAGAGACTTCCGACATGATCCGTAACGTCAATCATCTGGAGCATGGTTCGCTCGCCGCCGGTGCGCATCTTAAGGTTCCTGCTCGTTCGTAATCATTATCGCGCTGCGCATGGTACCCTTGTTATCGTTTAAGAGGAGGTACCATGCGCTGTCCCAAATGTGGCAAGGCACATACCCGCGTCGTTGATTCCCGTATGCAGGAGTCAAATAACACCATTAAGCGCCGTCGCGAATGTTGCTCGTGTAACTATCGCTTTACAACGTTTGAGCGATGCGAAGACCCAATCGAGGTCATTAAGTCAGACGGAACCAAGCAGCGGTTCGATCGCAATAAGCTGCTCGTCGGCTTGATGCGCGCCACCATCAAGCGCGATATCGACACTAAGAAGCTCAATGAGATTATCGACGACATCGAGGTCGAGCTGCGCTCTCGCACGCTGACGGCCGTCACGTCCCATGAGTTGGGTGACATGGTGCTCAAGCGTTTGGCCAAGATCGACAAGGTGGCGTACATCCGCTTTGCCTCGGTCTACCGCGATTTCAAAGACGTCGATGAGTTTCTGCAAGAGCTCGACAAGCTAAGGTGATTCCATGTCCAACATTACCGTCAACATAAAGCGTCTCGACCCCACCGTCGAGCTTCCCAAATACGTCCATCCCACCGATGCCGGCTTGGATTTGCGCTCCAACGAGGACTGCGTCCTGAAGCCCTTCGAACGCCGTCTGGTCTCTACTGGGCTGGCCATCGCCCTGCCCGATGGCTACGCCGGCTTCGTCCAGCCCCGTAGCGGTCTCGCCATCAAACAGGGTCTGTCTATAGTCAATACGCCTGGCCTCATCGACGCCCACTACCGAGGAGAACTCAAGGTTATCCTCATCAACCTGGACCCCTCCAACAACATCCAAATCAACAAAGGCGACCGCATAGCCCAACTCGTCATCCAAGAAGTCCCCACGGTCAACCTCGTAGAAGTAGAAGAACTAGACGAAACCGACCGAGGCAAAGGAGGCTTCGGCTCCAGCGGCGTCGCCTAGGGACGCTCGTATTCCTCCCGCCCGCCTCTCACACATATCATTCCATGCTCAAACATTCTCGCTTCGCAGGGGCGCACGGATCCCGCTTTCGCCTGAGCCCCATACATATCATCCCGTGCTCAAACATTCTCGCTTCACTGCGAAACTGCGCGCGGGACGATATGTATGGGGCTCAGGCGAAAGGGCTCCATGCTTGACATAAAACAATCTTTCTAGTTAGCCGATGCGATAAAGGGATGCCTCCTTTGTCGCATCGACTAACTCTATTTATATTTTCCTGTTTTACCTTTGCAGGTTCTAATGGAGGGGATACCGAAGTAGCTGCTAGTAAGTAAACGTAGCTGTTCAGCGGGAGCCGCCCATATATCGTTCCACGCGCAGTTTCGCAGCGCAGCGAGAATGTTTGAGCATGGAATGATATATGGGCGGCTCCCGCTGAACAGCGGACT
This sequence comes from uncultured Collinsella sp., assembly GCA_902495985.1. Taxonomy (GTDB): domain Bacteria; phylum Actinomycetota; class Coriobacteriia; order Coriobacteriales; family Coriobacteriaceae; genus Collinsella. Next base: position 78 of record CABUZF010000125.1, on the reverse strand, counting down.
TTCGTCTACCTGATATGAGCAGGTTTTCCGCCCCAGTAGAAGCGGCAGAAGGCTCGTTTGCGCTTTTGGGGCTTGCCT
>CABUZF010000124.1 GCA_902495985.1 uncultured Collinsella sp. | reverse complement strand
CCGCCGATAAGGCCTGCGGTCGAAATACTGTGATGGGGGCTTCGAAACGGCCGATGACCTGCCAATAAGCCATCGATGTTCTCGCCCAAGACCGAATGGATGCACAGTGCCTCCTGCTGATCCTCAACGGAAAGCTCAGGCAGAATGCCAGTCATACGGCGCGCAAGCATCGTCTTGCCCGATCCCGGGGACCCGATCATAAGCAAACCGAGCTCACCCGCTGCCGCCAGTGCCATGCCGCGTTTGGCAACCTCCTGCCCCAGCACGTCGGCATAGTCGAGTTCGGGCTCAAAAGTAGCCTCCACACCCTCGGAATCCAGATAATGCCGCGCGGCATCGCCCATGCCATGGGCAAGCTGAGACAAATGATCTATGAATCCGCAATCCACGCCCGCGAGTGGCACATGCTGGTCTGATCTGCCGGCGATAAAAGACAGCCCCAAATCACGCGCCAATAACTGAAACGCCACCTCGCCCTTGACGGGAAGCACCGTACCGTCCAAGCCAAGCTCACCGGCGATAAGACAACGATCGAGGTTGTCGCGGGGAATCTGACCATCGGCCGCCAATACCGCGATGGCGATGGGAAGATCAAAGCCGCTACCGGTCTTGCGAATATCGCCAGGTGCCAGATTGACCGTAATGCCCGAGCGTGGGATCTCGAACCCGGCGGAGCGCATCGCACAGCGAATGCGACCACGCGACTCCATCACCTCCATACTCGGGATGCCGAGCATCTGAATGCCCGGAACGCCGCCGGCAAGCGAGACCTCGACCGTGACGTGAATCGCCTCGACGCCGCGGATGCAGGCCGCGTGAACGGCAAACGTCTCGAACGCCATCACGACACCTGCCAATCGAACGCGTTGTACTGATGCTCGATCTCGGCGATATGCCCGCCGCGAATGGTGACACCCACGGCATCGAAGCGAATCGCCTTGAGCGGATAATGATCCATGAGATAGCAACTTGCGATGCGGCGGTAGCGGCGTTGCTTTTGGGCGTCCACGGCTTCCTCGGGAAAGACCCGCGTGGTGCAATCCAGGGCGACGCGTCTGGTCTTGACCTCGGCCATCACCACGACATCGTCGAGCTCATCAAGCAGCACCAGATCGGCCTCGCCCTCGGTGCAACGATAACCCTGTTCCAGCAAGGTGTAGCCGCGCTCGTTAAAGTAGTCGATGGTGATCAGCTCACCCAGCATGCCCAGCTCGCGGGGACTGAGTCCCTTGATAAACTCGGGCGTCATCGCCCCGCAGTCGAGCTCGCCGTTTTCCCAACGCTCCTTGAGCCGCTGCGTCTTGCTCTTTTTGCTTGCGGCACTCATGGGGTCTCCTTTCCCGCACACTGCATTGCCCCGATGATGAGGGCACCTTTCATGCGGGTAAGTACCGGAAGCAAACCAAAAGCTGACCAAATGCCAACAAAAAACGGGCCGTACGCAACAATCACGTTGCACACGGCCCGCTACCAGCAGGTTTATAAAACGCCAGGGGTCCCTGTCTCCACAATTGACCTAGAAAAGGCGCTCAGTCTGCAGAAAGTTTCCGCAAAAGCTCACACGGTGCAACGGAGAAAGACCATGTTTGCGAATAGCCTCGATGTGTTCGGGGCTCGCATAGCCTTTCGATTCGGCCAAATGGTACTCGGGATACTCGGCATCGTACTCGACCATCATCTCGTCACGCGTGACCTTTGCCATGATGGATGCCGCGGCGATGCAGGCGATCTTGGCGTCGCCCTTGACCACGTCGCGCTCGTTAGGAACGGCGCCCAAGGGGTTGCCATCCATGAGGACGCAGTCGGGTTCAAGTCCCGTATCGGCCACGGCGCCCGCAACGGCGGTACGAATGGCACGGGCCATGCCCATCTCATCGATATCCTTAGGCGCGATATGGCAAAAACCGATCGCCGTCGCCACCTCGGCAATCTTCACTGAGAGCAACTCGCGGCGCGCGGGCGTGAGCTTTTTGGAATCGTTGATACCCCAGACGCGCGGCTCCATAGGAAGACAGACGGCGCATACCGTCAAAGGACCGGCCACCGATCCGCGACCCACCTCGTCGACACCAACGACCACCCCATCGCCGCCAAGCTCATGCATAAGCACGTACATGTCATTGACGCGCTCGCGCTCGGCAAGCTCTTTGGCATGGCGTTTAAGGGCGCGTTCACAAGCCTTGATCACCTGCTGGCGCGGGTCCTCGCGATAATGCTCCACGAGGGCGGGGATCTCCTCAAACGTTGCGCTCGCCAACTCACCGGCAACCTGCGATGCCGAAACCGAGCTCGTCATGTTGGCCATACCAGGCCCTCCTTGCATGCAAATCAGATAAAAAGAAGGGCCACCCGAAGGTGACCCTTGTGTCCAAACGAGTGGACAGACGCTGCGATCTTCTTAGCGCTTCTCGGGGATGCGAGCAGCCTTGCCCACCTTGTCGCGGAGGTAGTACAGCTTGGCGCGACGGACGCGACCATGACGGACGACCTCGAGCTTGGCGATCTTGGGGCTGTGAAGCGGGAAGGTACGCTCAACACCGACACCGAAGGAAATCTTGCGGACGGTGAAGGTCTCGCGGCAGGTGTGGCCGTGACGACGAATAACGTCGCCCTGGAAAACCTGGATGCGCTCGCGGTCGCCTTCCTTAATGCGGTAGTGAACCTTGACGTTGTCGGCAACGCGGACCTGCGGGATGTCCTCGCGGATCTGCTGACGCTCGATTGCGCGGATGTAATCCATGTGCAATTCCTTACTCTTCTAGAGGTGCCGTACCACCTTGGCCGGCACGTAGTTGAACAAACGTATTCGAGTATACACGCGCGGGTTTCCGCTGCAAGAACAATTTTTTACGCAGACAAAAAGACAAAACCCGCACATGATAACCGCCCGTCTCACGAATGAGACGGGCGGCATGAAGGGGGCTACGCTAGGCGTCTATACCCAAAACGTTAGGCGGAACGCTTGGCCTCGAGCTTGGCCTGAGCGGCAGCCAGGCGTGCGAGGGGCACGCGGTAGGGCGAGCAGGACACGTAGTCCACGTCGGCCACGTTAAACAGGCCCTTGATGGACTTGGGGTCGCCACCGTGCTCACCGCACACGCCAAAGTGCATGTCGGGGTTGGTGGCGCGGCCCTTCTCGACGGCCAAGCGCACCAGTTCGAGTACCGCCGTGTCGATGGTCTCGAAGGGATTGTCCTTCAAGATCTTCTTATGCATGTACAGCGGGATGAACTTAGCCTCGGCGTCGTCACGCGAGAAACCGAAGGTCGTCTGGGTGAGGTCGTTGGTGCCAAAGCAGAAGAAGTCTGCGTGATGGGCGATCTCGTCGGCGACCATGCAGGCGCGCGGCAGCTCGAGCATCGTGCCCACGGGAATATTGAGCTCGACGCCCTCCTCGGCGGAAACCTCGGCGATCACGCGCTCGATAACCTCGCGGGTCTGGACATGCTCCGCCGTGATGGAAACGAGCGGAACCATGATCTCGGGGCGCGGGTCGACGCCTTCCTTGATAAGGCGGGCAGCAGCCGTGGCGACGGCGCGAACCTGCATGAGCGGCAGATCGCTAAAGACGACGGACAGGCGAACGCCGCGCAGGCCGAGCATGGGGTTCGACTCGGCCATGCCGTCGATACGACGCAGGCGGGCGCGCAGGGCTGCAAGCTCTTCCTCGCTGGCGCCGGCGGCTTCCTTCTTGGTGATGGCGACCTCGAGCTCGCGAGGATTATCCAGGAACTCATGAAGCGGCGGATCGAGCAGGCGGACGACCACATCGCGACCGGACATGGTCTTGAACATCGCCAGGAAGTCCTCGGTCTGAACCTTGAGCAGATCGGCCAGGGCCTGCTGCTTCACGGCCTCATCGTCAGACAGGATAAAGCTCTGGATGATGTTCTTGCGATCGCCCAGGAACATGTGCTCGGTGCGGCACAGGCCAATAGCCTCGGCGCCAAACTCGAGGGCGAGCTCGGCATCCTCGGGATTGTCGGCGTTGACGCGCACATGGTTGGCATGGCCACAGGTCTCGTCCAGGCGAATCTCGTCGGCCCAGGACAGGATGGTGTCCAGGTCGCCGGTAAGCTCGGCGGAAACCAGGTCGACGGGACCGTCGACGACGATGCCCTGGGTGCCGTCGATGGAGATGACATCGCCCTCGTGCAATACGCGGTCGCTGCCCTCGATGCGCACGACCTTCTCAGCGGCGTCGATGTGGAAGCGCTCAACGCCGCAGACGCAGGGCGTACCCATGCCGCGGGCGATAACGGCGGCATGGCTCGTCTTGCCACCGTGGCTGGTCAGGATGCCCTCGGCGGCGACCATGCCCTTCAGGTCGTCGGGGTTGGTCTCCCAGCGAACCAAAATGACCTTGTGACCCTCGTTGGCGCGCGCGACGGCATCGTCGCTCGAGAACACGACCTCGCCCACGGCGGCACCAGGGCTGGCGTTCAGACCGCTGGCGAGAGCCTCGTACTTCTTGGAGGCGTCAAACTGCGGGTGAAGGAGCTGGTCGAGTTGCGCGGGATCGATACGGCTCACGGCCTCTTCGCGGGTGATCAGGCCTTCCTCGACCATTTCGATGGCGATGCGCAGGGCGGCGGTGGCGGTACGCTTTCCCACGCGGGTCTGGAGCATCCAGAGCTTGCCCTGCTCGATGGTGAACTCGATATCGCACATCTCGCGGTAATGATCCT
>CABUZF010000123.1 GCA_902495985.1 uncultured Collinsella sp. | reverse complement strand
TGTACTGGGGCAGCACCAAAAAGAAGAAGTAGATGAACAGCAGGCTCGGCACGCCGCGGAAGAAATCGGTGAGTACGCGGCAGACCAGCTGCAGCGGCTTAATGTCGCTGGTACGGCCGAGCATAAGGGCTAAGCCCAGTGCCAGCGCGATGGCGCCAGCGGTGAGTGCGACTTTAACGGTGCCCTCAAAGCCGGCAAGCAGGAACTTCCAGGTGGTGAGGTGCGTAAAGAAATACCAATAGTGGACCGAAAGCTGGCCGGTCACATAAAAGCGCTGCAACACGAGGGCGACGAGCACGGCGACGGCAACAAGTGAGATGGCGGTGCCGATGCGAATCTTGGAGCGCATCTTGGGGCCGGGAGCCTCGTAGAGCGCATCGCGCATGGTTAGCGCAGAGGTGGAGTGTTTGCTCATCGGAGGATCCTCACCTTCTTATCGATATAGTTGCCAATATGGCTCACCACAAAGGCCGTGCCCAGGTAGCCGAGTGCCGAGATAAAGAACGCGGCGACGCCGCCAAGTGAGCGCGTGTTGATATAGCTCACCACGCCGGTAAGCTCTTGCGGCTTAAGCGGCACCTGACTGCCGAGCGCGGTGGTGAGCATGACGGCGATAAAGAGGTTCGTCATAGGCAGCACGCTCGAGCGCAGCGCCTGCGGAATCACGATCTTGGCGAGGATGCGGTTAAAGCTCATGCCGAGCGAACGTGCGGCTTCGACCTGACCGACGCCAACAGTGTTGATGCCACTCATGAAGTTCTCGGAGCCAAAGGCCGAGCCCAAAAGGACCGTGGCGACGATAACGCAGGTGCGGTAGGGCAGGACGACCTTGAGCGGCGGCAGCGCATAGACGACGATAATGAGCAGTGCGATGCCGGGGATGTTACGGAAGACCTGGACATACAGGTCGCCAAAGACGCGCAGTGGCTTGAGTGGCGACACGCGCATCACAGTGACGGCGACGGCCAGTACCATGGCGATGGCAAACGACTCAAACGTCATGCCCCAGGTCGCTAGCAGCGCGTCGATATAGTTCTGGCCATAGAGCGACCAGAGTTCGGAGAGACTCATGCGGACCTCCTGCCGATAAGGAAAGGGGCTCCCGTGTGTACGGAAGCCCCGACAACTCAGTGAGGAAACAGTTTAGCGCAATAAAGCGAATCGTGCGTTTCCGTATGGTTTCGCAGCGGCTGATGCCCAGCTTGCGAGCTTAGGCGCCGACCTCGGGGAGCTCGGGAACATTGGTGTCGCCCGTACGGTCGCCAATGCAGATCTGCCACAGCTCGGTCCAGGTGCCATCGTCCTCGATCTTCTTAAGGAAGTCGTTAACGAAGGCGACGCCGTCGGAATCGAGCGGCAGGCCGATGCCGTAGGGCTCCTTGCTGCCGAAGGGCTTGCCGGCGATCTTGTACTTGCCCGGCTCGCGGACCAGGGCGCTCTGCTGCATGTTGTTATCGATGACGTAGGCGTCAACGCGACCCTGCTGGAGTGCCTGGCGGGCCTCCTCGTCGGTCTTGAACTCCTGCTGGCTGGCCTTGGGGGCGAACTCCTCCAGGATGGCGGGGCCGTTGGAGCCGGACTGGACGGCGACGTTCTTGTCGGCCAGGTCGTCGACGCTCTTGATGTCGTCGTTATCGGCGAGCACCAGGATAGCCTGCTGGGTGTAGTAGTAGGGACCGGCAAAGGAGACGAGCTTCTTGCGCTCGTCAGTGATGGTGTAGGTGGCAAAGACGGCGTCGACCTGGCCGTTCTGCAGGACGGACTCGCGCGTGTCCGAGGTCACCTGGGTGATCTCGACCTTGTTCTCGCCCAGAATGTAGTTGGACAGGAGCTGTGCGATACCGGCATCGAAGCCGCGGGTCTGACCGTCTTTCTCGTTGAGGAGGGAGAAGAGCGTAGAGGTCTGAACGCCACCGATCTTAAAGACGCCGGCGTCCTTGACGGCCGTGGCCCAGGTGCTGGCGGCGATGGCGTCGTCATCGGCCTTGGGGCCGTTGTCGACGAGCTTGTCGAACGCCTTGGCGTCGAGCGTGGTGGAAGCCTCGGTGTCTTCGGAGCTCTTGGAGGAGCCGGCGGCGGAACCCTTGTCGGCCTCGGCACTGGTGTCGGAGCAGCCGGCAAGACCAAGGCCGGCGACGGTTGCGAAGGTGGCGGCGACAAAGCCGCGGCGGTCGAGAACGACCTGCTGGGAGAGGTTCTTGCTCATAGTAGAACACCTTTCTCAATAAAATCCCTAGCGGTTGAGTAGAGTTATACCCTATCGCGCTCAAATGGGTCAACACGAAATAACTCAGAAACATACTTACCTTATGGGTAATTCTACCTACCAAAAAGGGACAGGTTTATTTTGACAGGTTTTACCTGGGAAAACGTCGATTATTACAGCTGAGATAGCGTTTTGCGGACGGCATGGTCGCTCGCGGCGGTCGCTATAATGGCGGCAACGCGACACATATATAAGTAAGGAGATGGCATATGAACGGCTATTCGTTTTTCGCTCTGACCATGATTTAAAACCACCACAAAGGGGACAGGCACCTTCGTGGTGGTTTTGACCGATGCAACGGCATGCCTTGCTTCTTTGTCTCAATCTGTAACATCTGCAGTCGTTTTTGCCGAGTAACTGTTACAGATCGAGATTTTCTCTTCAGGGGAATTCGAATGTCTCGATCTGTAACATCTGGACGGACAAAAGGTCTCTATCTGTTACAGATTGAGACAAAGGCCAGGGGCTAAGACGTCTTGTCTCGATCTATAACAGGTAGACGGGAATTCGGACCCTAGATGTTACAGATTGAGATAATCGCGTCGCGAAAACAAAAACCTCCGCAGGGGCGCTTCCCTTGCGGAGGTTTTCTTACTCGTTGAGTAGCCTTACGGCTTCGGCGGCCATGTTCTCGACCGTCATGCCGTTCTGTGCGAGCAATTCGTTGGGGTCGTAGCGGTCGGGGAAGCCCTTGGCGATGCCGAAGGTGCGCGTGCGCACAGGTGTGCAGGCCAGATAACATGCCACGCGCTCGCCCCAGCCGCCGTCCAAGATGCCGTCCTCGAGGGTGACGACAACGCGATGCTCGGCGGCAAGACTGTCGAGGAACTCGCGGTCGAGCTCGGTTGCAAAGCGCGGGTTGACGAGCGTGGCCTCGATACCGTACTCGGCAGTCAGACGGTTTGCCACGCGCTCACCCAGCTCAAAGAAATCGCCAAGCGCGAGCACGGCAACGTCGCGGCCCTGACGCACCACGTTGTAGCGAACGGCGCTGTAGTCGGTGTCTTCGGCGGGCGCAAGGTCGGGGCGGCTTACCAGGCCGATGCCCGGTACGCGGATTGCCACGGGATGCTCGCGGTGGTCGAGCGACCAGCTCAGCATGGACAGATATTCCTCCATGCAGGCCGGCGCCAAGTAGTGCATGTTGGGAAGACCGCCCAGCATGGAAATATCAAAGAACGAAAGATGCGTCTCGGACGTGGTGCCAAAGATTGACGCACCAAACACCAAAATGGTTGCGGGGGCGTCGTTGAGGCACAGGTCGTGCCACAGCTCGTCGTAGGCGCGCTGCAAAAACGTACCGTACACACCAAAGACTGGCTTGGCGCCCGAGCGCGCAAGCGCGGTGGCAAAGGTCACGGCGTGCTCCTCGGCAATGCCCACATCGACGAACTGTTTGCCGGCGGCAGCGCGAAGCTCGGGTGTAAAGCCCATAATGTAGGGCGTGGCGGCCGTGATGCCAACGACCTGTGGATCGCGCTCGATGGCGGCGCTGAGCGCCTCGCCCGTAATGTCAGCATAGGTGCGCGGCGCGGGCTCGCTCGGATGGCCCGGGCAAAGCTTGCGCCCAGTCGCCATGTCAAACGGACCCACGTGGTGCCAGCGTTCGGGGTCGCTCTGGGCCGGCTCAAAGCCCTTGCCCTTGGCGGTGGAGACGTGCAGCACGATGGGATGATCGATATTGCGCAGTTCCTGCAGCGCGTCGACCAGGGCCAACACGTCGTTGCCGGCGTCCAAATAACGGTAGTCGAGTCCCATCGCGCGGAAAACGTTGCGCTCACAGGTGCCGTTGCTGGCACGCAGCTCGGCCAGATTGCGATACAGGCCGCCATGGTTCTCGGCAATGGACTGGTCGTTATCGTTGACGATGATGATCAGGTTGCTGTCGAGTTCGGCGGCATTGTTGAAGCCCTCAAACGCCAAGCCGCCCGAAAGCGAGCCGTCGCCAATGATGGTGATGACGTTGTAGCTGTCGCCCGCCAGATCGCGGGCGTGTGCCAAGCCGCAGCCCAGGCTCACCGATGTGGAGGTGTGGCCCATGGCGAACAGGTCGTGCTCGGACTCGTCGGGATTGGCAAAGCCAGAAGCCTCGCCAAAACGTTCCGGATCGATATAGGTATACGCGCGCCCGGTCAGCGCCTTGTGGGCGTAGGTCTGGTGCGAAACGTCAAAGACAATCTTGTCGATAGGGGAGTTAAACACGCGATGAAGCGCAACCGTAAGCTCAACGACGCCCAGGTTGGGGGCAACGTGTCCGCCGACAGCGGCGGAGCTTTCGAGGATGGCGTGGCGAATCTCGCCGCAGAGCAGCGGAAGCTCGGCGCGGTCGAGAGCCTTGACGTCCTCGGGCGTTATCGTTTGCGTAACCAGCATCGTTGTGGGTTACTCCATGCGAATCGAGCGCCGGTGCTCCCTCGGCCGGCAC
>CABUZF010000122.1 GCA_902495985.1 uncultured Collinsella sp. | reverse complement strand
CGACAGCGTTGCCGTCCCCTCACCTGAGAGCGGGGACCGTCCATGCACGATCCCACCAACGGTGTGTTCGCCATCCGGAAACTCTCCGCGCTCGTACGACTCGCACCACGCGTCAATCATTTCATCCGTTACAACCTGACCATTAGCGGCCGTATACGTCTTGCCCATCATCGACCCCTTTGCCGAGCCTGTTCAATCTCCTGCCAAAATTTCTTCTGGACTGGAGACAAGGCATGAATGATAAGCCACCCACGGACAAGCTCGACCGCGACAAGCTCCACGCTTCGTCCGTCTGGGAGCCATCCAATCGCAAGCCATCTCGGCGGCTCGTCCTTCGACTCGCGACGAATGCACTCAGTAACCGCAAGCCAAGCGCTAAGCACCTGCTTTTCCGTCAGGTGCTTTTTAGCGTTGGGGTGAATCTCAACATCCATGCATCTTCTCCTCCATCTTACCCAATTTCGTATGACGAAAGTCCACTGTCGCCAATTCTTAAGCCGGCACGCGTTGGAGAGCAGGGGTCGAAACAATGATTGAAGGACGCTCTAGTACGGCCCAGGCGCCGGGGCAGGAGCACATACGCCAAGGGCGGACGTTTTCGTAGCGCGCGAGGATATTGCCGTCGCGATCGATGAAGGCGATGTCGATGGGATAGGCCATAAAACACGTATGGACCGAAGAGCAGCGTGGAAACGCCATGACGAGCGGCAGGCCGTTGGCGGCAACCGGACGCCGTCCCAGCATGCCGCGCAGGCGCACGACAAACGACTCCGCCACCACAAACTCGGCCGGCGTCCAACCCAGCCTATTGAGTGCCCGCGCGTAGGCGATGTAGGACGAGACCGCGGTCACATGACCACCCCCGGACGCCATGGATCGACCGTCACCGCACGCTCGTGCGACAACGTTGTCGGCGCCCCCAGCGGAACGCCAGCGATGCTGAGAGAAGTCGGCCACGGCTCATAGTGCATGGTGCAGGTGTAGGTCCTAAACGTACCGGATAGGGAGAGCAGGCCACCATCCGATGCCTTCGCGCCTTGCTCGCTCGACACTTCGATCTGTAAGTCATAGCCTTCCATGGCATTCAGAATTTGAGTCTGAACCGTCGCCGAGGCATCGGCAGAGCTTTCGTCGCCCTCCCCCTCCGACGCCACGGCATGCGCTAGCACGATGTCGGGCACCACGCGGTCGAAGCGCGCGACAGCGCTGGCAAAGATCATGACGTTGTACACAATGAGTGCCAGCACCAGCAAAACGGGCGTAACCACTGCCATCTCCACCGTCGCTTGGGCGCGCTCCTCGCGCAGACGCATGCGGATACTCATTACGACCCACCGCCCAGAGCGCCAACCAGCGTGGCGACATCGACGGTGAGCGGGATGGAGCCGCCGCCGGGCAGAGGAATCTCCGCAAGTGTGAACACCGTACCGTTAATGGTGCGTTCGACTTGATATTCCAACGCCTCGCAAAGCGCCTTGGGATCGGTCACGCCCAACGGAATACTTCGCAGTTTGTCTTGCGCTTGAGAGAGACCCGCAATGTCAGACCCCGGACTCTTAATGATATTGGCGGAATCGGTCAGCACCGGCTTTCGCAGGCGCAAGTCGCACGGTTCCAAACCCAGCGCCGCCACGGACGCCGAAACGGTATCGCCGAGCCACGATGCGATGGAGCCCAACGCGCCGCTGCCCCCTCCTAGGCCTTTAATCATCTCGTCCATAAGTTCGTCGGCTGAGCCTTGGATATCACCGTATCCCACGAGTAGCCGTCCCCAAACATCCATGACGCCGTCGAGCACGCCGGCAACGCCGCCCGAGCGTTCCTTCAATGTCGAGAAAAATCGCGAAAGCACGTTGTTTTGCGCCGTCGCCTCATCGGGCGCCAGCACCGCGGCAGAGATAGCACCGCGATCGCCAAGCCTGACTGCCGCGTTAAACGAGGAGTTAAGTTGATCGGGGCTGGTAATGTCACCCGAAACTGCAAAGGCGACCACGCCGTTGCGACCAGGTGGGGCGATACGCGGGCGCTCGCCGGAAAGCGCTTTAATGGCCTGGTCAAACGCATTGCCCGCACGGTCGGCCTCATCCTCGGTCTGACGCTCAAGTTCGAGTTCTTTGTTGCGGCATTCGACGTAGTCTTCCAGAGCCTCTTTGAACTTATCGAAGTGGTACTCGAAGCCCCTTTCGACAGAAGTCGTTGCAATCGCAACGTACCCTAAAGACGACACACCGAAATGGCATTCGCTACACGTTTCGTGACCGTCAAAATCTGCGACGGATGCCAGCCCACCCGGCTTTCCTTTTTTGTAATTTGGACAGTCAGTCCCATAATGCAAATAGGTAACTTTATCTACTTCACTCGTGGGCCAACGTGCATCGGTATAGAGTTCAGTCGTCCGCGCCTCATCTGGATTTCGCGGAAGGAAAGGGATGCGGGCGGAAACTTTGCCGTCCTTTTCAGTTATATATGCCCGCTCGACTTCTTCGCTCGCATACGCGAAGAACACCTTTCGTGCAGCAGAATCTGCCTGTTTTTCCGGACCTTCGCCAAGCGGCTTCTCATTTGCCAGGCGCTGGCGATAGTAGGCCTTCGCGCGATCGAGCGCCACTTGCGGCTCCCACGTAACGCTCGAAGCGTAATGTGGATTTTGAGCACCAGAGAGATCCGCTAGGCTTTTCGCACGCTCCCACATGCAAGAACAGCTGCTGACCGAGCCCTTGTCCGACCCGCCACAATCCGCCAGCCAAGCGCGCTCTTTAGCCTTCGCCGTGTCCTCAGAAGCCTTCCGCAGCTCCTCGGCCGCACGCTCTAAATCATCTGAAGTGTCTTTAATGGTATCGGTTGAGATCTCTGACCCTTTGAGCGCAGCGAAGTCCGACTCGGATGTCCTGGGCACGGCAAGCGCCGTACCGGTATAGGTCACACTATCGGTATCCTGCGCCGACACCGCCTGCGTGGCACGCGCGGCGATCAGATACGGCAGAGCCGTCTCGATTTTCTGTAAGCCTTCCGATGCGCTTTTGGCAAACTTGTTGCGCGTTTTAATGATTTCAATCCCGGTGTCGACCATATTGCCGGCAACTGGCTCGGCACCCGGGATGAGGATGGCGACCAGTCCCGTCCCGATCGTGGCAAACCCCGCCAGCCCCAGACTCAAGATGCTCGCATCCACCACCGTCGCAGCCGTATGGTAGGACGACACCACATTGGCGCCTGCCAGCGCGCCGCTATCGGCAGCCACCTGGGTATCCCCAGCACGCGACATGCTCCATATCGCCGCGGTCGACGAAAACAGCAACGTGAGCACCACTAGGATGACCACGGCAGAGGAAAGCGTGGTGTAGGCACCGTCTTCGATAAACAGGTCGATACCGGCTCGACCCATAAAGCCGCCTCGCTTGCGATGGCAGCTCGGACGGCGCGTCAAAACGCGTCTAGACCAGAAACGCTTAATCCCATGCAGCAATCCACGAACCATAATCTCCCTCCAGCCATTCGGGACGTGATTGATACGAGACATCGACCTTGAGCTCAACGTAGCCGCCCTCGGCGGTACCACCCATAGCCTGCGCAAACGCACCGATCACAGGTAACGGCTTGACCTCGCCGGAAACGGACACGGACGAGACGCCACCCGCATCGGCCCGACCAAGCTCGATATCCCACGACAACGGCCCGCCGGCATGAAAGATCGAAACGTTGGGCACTGCGGCAAGCCGGCGGCGGGTGAACTCCTTAAGATCGTCGTCCTCCGCCGTCGTCGTGGTCATGAGCCGCGCGGTCTCGGCAGCGGCAGACTCCATGACCGCGCGCGTATAGAGCAGGCACACCGGTTGCAGTGCGAGAAGGATGAGCATCAGAAACGTCGGCAGCAAAAAAGCGGCCTCGACCGTAGACTGCGCCCGGTCCTCGCGCGCGATATCAATACAACGCGATGTCCTTAGCACCCGCAGCGGCGTCGATAACCGACGTCGAGGCAACGCCATGGGATGCCGCCCGCTCGACCAGCGCCGCCAAGCGCCCGTCGGCACCGGCACGCCAAAGCCCCGCGATCGCCAGCACGATGGAAAGCAGCGCCACCGTGACGATGGCGTATTCGACCGTCGCCTGGGCAGATTCCTCGCGCAGGACGTCATGCATTTCACGACCCCTCCTTTGAGTTCGATGCCTGCGGGCTCAGGCGGATCACGCGCAGGCGGCACGAGGCATCGCCGGCATCCGCGGCAACCGTCACCATATCGACCCAGCCGCGCCCATCGCGCACAATGGCGCCCCATACGTTGCCCTTAATATCGAGATAGCCGCTCAGGGCGAGCTGGGCCGTTGGCACCTCGCGGTAGGCGCGTAACATATCCGCCGCTGCCTCGGTCATCGGTCGGTCCTCGGACCATGCAAGCCGGACCGCAATCGCGTTGTCCTCAGGTGAATCCGTCGCAGTGCCAGACCGCTTGTCGAGCGTCCGCAGAAAGGTTTGCGCCGTGACAGCGACATCCGAATCGTCCGCATCTCGCATCTCATCTTTTTGAGACGCCACCGCCGAATCTGAGCCCGAATCGAAGGCGGCCCCAGGACGCTGCTGCCGCGCGGCGTTAAGCCCCCAAAGCACCGCCGCTATCGCCACGGTCAGGCAAGCAAACACCAGCAGCACCCCGATGGGGCACTCGCCCTCTACAGGCTGTTGATGCCCTCGCTGATAGCGTTCCATAGATCTTGGACCTTGCCCTT
>CABUZF010000121.1 GCA_902495985.1 uncultured Collinsella sp. | reverse complement strand
CAAATGGTCGCCCACCAACCCCGACGATATGCCCTTTATCGATTTGCTAAAGAGTTCCTTTGACCACGACCTTCAACGACCGCAGAACGAGATGGCGCTTCGGAATAGCTTGTCAGAGCTCTGGATTCAGATTTACGCCAAGGCCGAACCGCTTTTTTCCTCCGACAACGCCTCTTGGATGACCAACCGCGACGTACAGTTCAAGGCAATCCTGGACTATATCCGCGCAAACTATGCAGCCGCTATAGATGTGCCCCAGATGGCATCCGCAGCCGGCGTAAGCGAAAGAGAGTGTTACCGCATTATCGAAGCTTGCGCAGGAACGACCCCGGCGGCATATCTGCGCGCATACCGCGTAAACCGTGCTTGCGAACTTTTGGCACACACCACGCGAACGGTCCAGACAGTCGCGCGCCAATGCGGCTTTGCGACAGCAAGCCATCTTGGTCAGGTATTTAAAGAACAAATGGGATGCACTCCTTCGAGCTATCGAGCAGCGAGGCAGAATCTCGATAGCACCAGGCAGAAATCCCGCTAGCCTTTCTTCTGTCACCGCATCAAACTTGCAGGCAAACAACAGAGAGGAGCAATCATATGAAGCACTTTGACCATATCGTATTTGACGTTGATGGGACATTGGCAGATACAGAAGAAAGCGTTCTGTCATCGCTTGTCCAGATTGTCCAAGAAGAGACCAGCAAAACGCTCCCCCGACACGAGCTTGATTTTGCCCTCGGCATACCCGGCAAGGATGCCCTTGAGAAACTTGGGATCTACTCGCAGGCAACGTTGGATCGCTGGTGCCAAGTTGCCGCCAGCTTTAAAAGCACCATCAGCGTGTTTCCAGGTTTGCTTGAAGTCATCGCAACACTCGCCGACAACGGCTGCAAACTTGGCATCGTCTCCTCACGTGCGCGCGACGAATACGCAGAAGAAATTGCACCCCTTGGCTTCGATAAGTATTTTGAGCACATCATCCTTGTCGAAGACACAACCGAACATAAACCCGCACCCGCTCCCATGCTCGAATATCTCCGGCGTACGGGCGCGAATCCTGGCAACGTCGTCTACGTTGGCGACACCGTCTACGACGAACAATGCGCAACTTCGGCAGGGGTCAGTTTTGCCAGAGCGGCATGGGGATCACACCAAGACATCCCAAACGCCACCTACAACCTCAAAACCCCCAACGACCTGCTAACCCTAACAACCAAGTAACCCCCGCGCCCCACCCTTTCAGCCCCAACGCCACAAGGGCAACGACCTCGAGTAGATCAACCTGGGAGGGACGAGGGCTTAGTTCCCCAATCTTTCCGCAGGGGGCAAAAAGCAACGTCTTATTTTTCCGACACTAACGCCACAAGGGCGATTGAGCAGGACGGTTTGGGCGGGTCCCGTACTTAGTTTCCAAAATCATTCCGCAGCGCGAAGGCCCCCGTTGTCAACGCTTCGAAGAAGCGAGACAACGGGGGCCTTCATGCGCGAGGACGTTTTGGAAACTAAGTACGGGGACCCGCCCAAGCCGTCCGGTGGGATCAGAGTACCCTTGCTGTTACTCTGCCTTGCCCACAGAGTTGAGGTTGGTCATGCGGATCTTAACCAACTCGGTGATCTCACGCATACCCTCCTTGGCCGGCTTCTTGGGATCGAAGCAGGCAGGGTTCTCGGCCATGTAGGCCATGAAGCCCTTGGTGTAGGCCTGACGCAGCTCGGTGGCGTAGTTAACCTTGCAGATGCCGTTCTTCACAGCCTCGGCAACCTGCTCATCGGGCACACCGGAGGTGCCGTGCAGGACCAGCGGCACGTCGACGGCGTCGCGGATGGCCTTGACCACGGACTGCTCGATGTGCGGATCGCTCGTGTACACGCCGTGGCTGGTGCCAACGCCAATGGCCAGCGAGGTGCAGCCAGTGCGCTCGACGAACTCCTTGGCCTCGGCCGGATCGGTGTAGGGGCTCTCGCCCTCAACCGCGGGACCGTCGTCCTCCTTGCCGCCAACCTTGCCGAGCTCGGCCTCGACGGGCACACCCATGGCGCGGCCAGCGTCGGCGACGGACTTGGTCAGGGCGATGTTGTCCTCGAAGGACTCGTGCGAACCGTCGATCATGACAGAGGTGTAGCCAGTGCGGAAAGCCTGCATGCAGCGGTCATAGCCATCGCCGTGATCGAGGTGCAGAGCGACGGGCACGGAAGCGCGCTCGGCGGCAGCCTTGACCATGCCGTAGAAGTAGTCCAGACCAGCGGTCTTGATGGTGCCCGGGGTGGTCTGCATGATGACGGGGGACTTGGTCTCCTCGGCAGCAGCCAGAACGGCCATAACAAACTCGAGGTTCTCAACGTTGAACGCGCCGACGGCGTAGTGGCCGGCCTGAGCGTCCTTGAGCATCTTTTCGGTGGTAACAAGTGCCATGAGCGTTTGCTCCTCTCCCTCGCCCGCATCTGGACATCGGGCGTAGTTGTTCACAAGGCGTTTTACCTTGCGTTTTACTGCGCTCATTGTATGAAATTCAGCGGCTTTGCACGTGCGAGATATTGAGCCCATGCAGGTCAATACCGTCGTTTTTGAAAAGTAAACGGAAGGAATTGGAGCCGAGTGGGCGTGTTCGATATTGAATTTTGGGCGTTGAGCGTCTTTCTTTTATAGAAAAGATAAGTAATCGAAAGGCGTTTTCTTACTCAAAAAGAAAATGAACGAAAATAGAGTCAACACAATTCCTGCAAATTTAGCCGAGAATGGAGCAAGTATGGCCCAAGCCACCAACCGTGCCTTTGCCGACGAACGCCGTACCGCCATTTTGGAAATGCTCGATCATAATGCCTCGGTGCAGGTAGCAGAAATCGCCCAGACCTTTGGCGTGTCCTCCGTCACCGCCCGCGCCGACCTGGACGCGCTCGCCGAAGCAGGCAAGCTGCGCCGCACGCACGGCGGTGCCGTCTCACTCCACAAACGCCTGACTGTTTCCACGCAGGATCGCCGCATCAATGTCAACGTCGCCGCCAAGCAGGCCATCGCGCAAAGCGCCATCGAGCTCGTCAATGACGGCGACACGCTGCTCGTCGACTCGGGCACCACGGCGCTCGAGTTCGTCCGGCTCCTTGATCAGCGCGACGGCATCACCGTTATCACGGCCGACATTACCATCGCCGATTATATTGACGAGAGCATGCCCTCGGTCGATGTCGTCATGCTGGGCGGGGCACTGCGCAAAGGTCATCGCTATCTGTACGGCCCACTTACCATGCAGGCTCTCCAAATGGTCCACGCCGATCTTGCCGTCATGTGCCCCGGCGCCTTTGTCTCCAGCTGCGGCTTTACAACCGACTTTCCCCAGATGGCCGAGACCAAAACGGCTATGATCGCCGCGGCCCATCAAAGCGTCGCCCTCATGGACGCCAGCAAGGTTAGCGGACGCGGCATGTACCGCTTTGCCGAGCTGACCGATGTCGACGCCATCGTGATGGACCGTGACCCCGATCATGCCGTCGCCACCTCAATCGCCGAGGCCACCGACAGCGCACGTCCAGCCCTCATCATCGCCGGCGCTTAAACAAAAACCACCACAAAGGTGCCTGTCCCCTTTGTGGTGGTTTGCTCGTTAAAAGCGAAATATCGCTACTTGGACAGCTCGTCGGCGAGGGCCTCGATCTGAGCGCGCGAGGCGTCGTTGAGCGAGCCCAGCACAGTCACCTTGTTCTGCGTCAGAGTGATGTCCTTCATGCCCTCGAGCTCCTTGGTCATAACCTTGGCAGCTGCGGGCGCCCAGGAACCGGACTCGACAAGCGCCACGGTGCGGTTCTGGTAGGCATGCTCGGCGAGCGTGTGGATAAAGGTGCTCATGAACGGGAAGATCTCGCCCTGATAGGTAATGGAGGCGAGCACCAGACGGTCGTAGCGGAACGCATCCTCAACGGCCTCGGCCATGTCGTCGCGAGCCAGGTCAAAGACGGAGACCTTCTGGCCGCGAGCCTCAAGCGCAGATGCGAGCTCCTCAACGGCAGCCTTCAGATGGCCATACACGCTCGCGTAGGCAATAGTGATGCCCTTGTCCTCGGGCTGATAGCTCGACCAGGTGTTATAGGTGTCGAGGTAATAGCCCAGGTTCTCGCTAAGAACAGGACCGTGAAGCGGGCAGATGATCTGGATGTCCAGATCGGCGGCCTTCTTGAGCGCGGCCTGCACAAACTTGCCGAACTTTCCCACGATGCCAAAGTAGTAACGGCGTGCCTCGCAGGCCCAGCCCTCGGGATCATCGATGTCGTTGGCGCCAAACTTGCCAAAGCCGTCGGCGCTAAAGAGCACCTTGTCGGTGGACTCGTAGGAGAAGAGCACCTCGGGCCAGTGCACGTTGGGAGCACCGACAAACGTCAGGCTGTGGCCGCCCAGGTCGAGCACGTCGCCATCTTTGACGACCATCTTGCGCTCGGGGAAGTCGGTGCCAAAGTAGTTGACCATCATGCGGAAAGCACCCATACTCGCCACGATCTGCGCCTGGGGATAGCGCTCCATAAAGGCGGCGATGCCAGCAGAGTGATCGGGCTCCATGTGATGGACAACCAGGTAGTCGGGCGTACGGCCATCGAGCACGGCCTCGAGGTTGCCGAGCCACTCGTCGACAAAGCCAGCGTCGACCGAATCGGCGACAGCGATTTTATCGCCCAAGATAACGTAGCTGTTATATGCCATACCGTTCTCGGACACGTCGTACTGGCCCTCGAACAGGTCAATGTCGTGATCGT
>CABUZF010000120.1 GCA_902495985.1 uncultured Collinsella sp. | reverse complement strand
GATACCCCCGGTCGGCGACTCGACCCAAGTTTCCGTCGCGCCCTCCCCCGCCACGCTCGCCGTGGGCTCGGTTGCGCTCGACCCCGACCGCCGCGAAGTCACGGTCGGCGGCTCGCCCATCGCGCTCACGGCCCGCGAGTTCGACGTCCTCGCCCTGCTTATGGCGCATGCCGAGACCGTGCTCACGCGCGAGCGCATCGCGCACGAGGCGCTGGGCTACGAATACGTGGGCGACACCAACAACGTCGACGTGCACATCGCGCACCTGCGCGCCAAGATCGAGGACGCCGGCGGCGCCCGCATCATCCAGACCGTGCGTGGGGTGGGCTATGTCTGCCGCGCGTAACGCCGAGGCCAAGCGCGTCACCTCCATCGCCCGCGCCATCAACTGGAGCTATATGTGGCGCCGCTTGATGAGCTACGTCTGGCTCGATCTGCTGCTGATGGTGATTGCGGCGGCGATCCTCGTCTATGGATACAACCAGATGCTGCCCGACGGCGCGTTTACCGCAGGATGGATCCCCGGCGTCGCCGTTCACGGCATGTCGCTGGCGCCTGCGCGCGGCTGGGACCTGGCAACGCTCACCTATACCGTCGAGCTTGCGCGTACCACCAAGACTTTCCCCCTCGCGCAGGACCTCGTCGCGCTATGGCCTCTCTACCTTGTCGTTGTGGGTTGGCAGGTCATCAGCGTGCTCGACATGCTCGGCGGCGCCCGTCGCGTGCGCCGCACCATGGCACCGCTCAACGACCTGGCCTTGCGCGTGGACGAGCTCGGCCGTATGCAGCTCTCCGGCGGCAAGATGGAAACGCTGGAGCAGGCCATCGAGCGCGCAAGCGTCGACTCGCCGAGCGTCACTACCGGCGACGCCGACCTGGCAAGCATCGAGGTTGCACTCAACCGCCTACTGCGCCAGATGCAAGAGGCCAAACTGCAGCAAATGCGCTTTGTCAACGATGCGAGCCACGAGCTGCGCACGCCCATCGCGGTGATTCAGGGCTACGTAAACATGCTCGATCGCTGGGGCAAAGACGACCCGGACGTGCTGGCAGAATCTATCGCGTCCCTCAAGGCCGAAAGCGAGCACATGCAAGAGCTCGTGGAGCAGCTGCTGTTTTTGGCGCGCGGCGATGCCGGGCGCACGGTCCTGCGGCGCGCAAATACCAACCTTGCCGCACTGGTCGACGAGGTATGCGAGGAATCGCAGATGATCGATACCGAGCACACGTATCGGCTGGCCTTTGACGCTGCGCTTGTCAGCGACCCGCGCTGCGACGCGCCCGTCGACGTGGCGCTCGTGAAGCAGGCTCTGCGCGTGATCGTGCAAAACGCCGCCAAGTACTCGGATGCGGGAACGACCGTCACATTTGGCGTAGCGCCGGATGCGGGCGCGGGCACGATCGACATAAGCGTTGAGGACGAGGGCATCGGCATGAACCAGGAATCCGCAGCTCACGCGTTTGAACGGTTCTACCGCGCCGACAACGCACGCGATGCCGGCGCGCAGGGCTCGGGTCTGGGGCTCGCCATCGCCAAGTGGATCGTCGATAGCCATGGCGGTGTCATTGGCGTGACCTCAGTCGAGGGCGTCGGCAGCCGCTTTACGATTCGCCTGCCGCGGTAGGAAGCCCCTCGGCATAAATAAAGGGATAGGGCCACGCGGCCCTATCCCTTTTTGCTAGCTATGGCAGCTTGTGCACTACTCGCGGCACAGATGCACGGCGAAGCCGGCGAACTCGCGCTTAAAGTACACGAGCTTGGTGCCGCCGTCGGGCAGCAGCACGCGCGACTCCTCGTTGACCTCGAGCCCGCGCTCGGCAAACCACTTCTCGGCCGCATCGATGTCGTTGACGGCAAAGCCGATGTGGCCCTTGGCGCCACGACCGTTCTGCTTCATGATCTCGACCAGCGAATCGTTAAAGTACGAAACCGGGGTCTCGATGACGGGCAGGCCCATCATCGTCGAGAACAGCTCCGCGATCTCCAGGGCGTCTGCCGGGTCGGTGGCGTTAATGCCCACATGGGCAACGCGCATACCAAAGAGCTCTACCGGGTTGGCGTTCTGCTCACTCATGCAGTCAGCGCCTACTGAGCCATAACGTCGAGAACGGCCTTCTCGGCGGCAACGCGGTTCATGCCGGTCATGAAGGGCACGCCGCTCACGTACGGGCAGGTGAGGCCCTCGGGGGCAACGGTGGTGGCGATCAGCAGGTCGGCGCCCTCGTCGCAAGCGTCCTTGGCCTCGGAGATGGCGCACTGCACGATCTCATACTTGCCGGCATAACCGTTGGCGTCGAGCATGGTAGCGACCTTCTGGGCAACGAGCGTGGAAGTAGCAGCGCCAGCACCGCAAGCCAAAACGATCTTCTTCATAGGTAATATCTCCCTTCATGGTTTACTTTAGGTAAGTGTACCGCAGCGAGCGATGGCACTCGGCCTCGATGCGCTTTTATGCCAGTTTGCTTGCACGCCGCGTATAATACATCTAGCACGTGTTGTCATACCGCTCGCTTTACGAGCGACTAAGGACTCTAAAATGCCCGATTCCCGCACCCTCTGGACCGCCGTCGTCATTATTTGTATCGCCATATCGGTGTTCTTTAGCGTAAAAAAACGCACCACGTTTAAGCGCCTGCAACAGCTTATGGCTGCCAAGCAGTGGGACGAGTTCGATCGTTTGCTCGATGGCAAACTCACCAGCATGCTGTACCCGCGCTATAACCGCGACTACCTGCGCCTGAACTCCTATCTGCTGCGCGAGGACCACAAGCGCGCCGACGAGATGTTCGATTTGCTGCTGGGACTCAATCTGCCCAAGATGCAGCGCGTCGACCTGGTGATTAAGGCCTTTAACTACTACGTTGGCCAGGAGGACCGCAAAAAGTCCAAGGAACTGTTGCACGAGATCAAGGGCTTTGAGGGCGGTCAGGCCGAGGCAGTTGCGCACGAGTGTCAGCTGATGTACGACACGATGATCCTCAAGCGCCACAACGACATTCCCGAGCTGGAGCGCATGCTCGAGGATGTCGGCGACGACCCGGTCAAGCGCTGCCGCCTGGAGTACCTGCTGGCCCTGCAGTACAAGAACAAGGGCGACGAGGCCAAGTTTGCCGAGTACTTGGAAAAGTCGGGTCAGCACTCGATGGCTGTCAACGCGTAACGGACGGCTTGTGCTAGACTTCTAGTCTCACGGGGGCGTGGCGGAATTGGCATACGCAGGAGACTTAAAATCTCTCGCCGCAAGGATTGTGGGTTCGAGTCCCACCGCCCCTACCATTTGGTTTTTACGGGCCCGCGTCCCCCGGGGATGCGGGCCCGTTTCTTTTGGACGCCGGCGGGGCTCTAAGTTGCGGTGGAATAGATCCTGTTTATACCGTTTACCAGCTTATTTAGGAACTATTTCACCGCAACTCAGAGGAAGACGGTTAAAGAGCACTCAGGCTCGGGATCCAGCCGATGGTGGGGATTGTGCCGTCGAGAGTCTCGTTGATGGTGGCGGCCATACCGGCGAGCAGGCTGTTCTCGCTCACGGTAAGCGTCTTGTAGCCGCCGGCTCGCATGAGCTCGCGAATTACCACGGCACCTGCCAAGATCACGCCCGCGCGCTTGGGCTGCACGCCTGGCAGTGCAGCGATACCCTCCACATCCAGCGTAGACATACAATCGATAGCGTCCGAGATCTGCTCCGTCGAAAGCTCGCGCAGGTGCACAAAGCTCGAGTCGTACGGCTCCAGCTCGTGGACCAGCGCCACGAGTGTGGTGACGGTACCGCCCACCGCGACCAAGCGCTCGGCGCGCTCAAAATCGCTCGGCAGGCTCTCAAAGTAAGCCTCGAACTGCTCGCCCGCCCAGTCGGCAGCGGCAGCAAGCTCGCCGTCCGAAGGCGGCAACGCCGAGAAGAAACGCTCCGTCACACGACGGCAACCAATGTCCAGCGAACGCGTTCCCTCCAGCGCGAAGACCCCGCGCTCCGGCGCGTATACGCCCGTCGCGAGCTCCGTGGATCCGCCGCCCGAATCGGCAACAATGATGCGCTCGCCGGCAAAGTCGTGCGCCACGCCAAAAAACGTCAGGCGCGCCTCGACCTCGCCCGGAATCACCTGCGGCTCGAGCCCCAGCTCGCGCAGGCCGTCCAGCAGCAGCGCGGCATTGGACGCATCGCGCGCGGCGCTCGTGCACGTGGTGCAGATGCACGCGGCCCCAAAGGCACGGGCCTCGTCCACAAACATTCGGCACGCAGCGAGCACGCGCTCAACGGCCGCCTCGCAAAAGCGACCCGTCGCGTCCACGCCCTCGCCCAGGTCGGTAATCTCGGTGTGCTTGGACGATTCCACGATCGCCCCGCCCTCGACCTGGGCCAGCACCAGTCGCGACGACACCGTTCCCAGGTCAATCGCCGCCACCTTATATCGTTTGTAATTCGTCATTGCAGGCTCCCCTCCGGGCGCTATTTGCCGTTGGACACGACCGTCTGCCCCTCGACGCCGTTAAATCCAAACAGCATATCGAGCGTCTGGATGTACCACGGCGCGTCCTTGCCGACCTCTTCGATCTCTTTGGCGACTTCGCTGGCCTTCTTGGCGTTCGAGGACTTTTTGCTCGACGACGAGTCCGAATCGTCGTCGAGGCCCAGCACGTCAATCTTGGTCTCGCCGGGCATCACCAGGCCCAGGTCCTCGGTCGCCGCGTCCTTAATGCCCTCCTCCGAGAGCAGTTTGTCGACGCTTTTCTGCAGCTCGTCGTTGTACTGCTGGCGAATCTCGACCTGCTTGGCCAAGATATCGCTCGAGCGTTTGGCGACGT
>CABUZF010000119.1 GCA_902495985.1 uncultured Collinsella sp. | reverse complement strand
TTGCCTGCTACCTGCCCGATAACCTCGATGAGCTCACCTATGTACCTCTGGGCATGGAAGAGGCCGTCGAGAACTTTAAGAACCGCGCCCGTAAAGGCAAGAAACGCCTGCCGCAAGAGTCCTAGGGGCTTCTGATGGTCGCGGCGTCGGCAAACAAGCGCAAATAGGCGTCAGCGAACGGCCCTCACACCTAAGTGAGTAGACTTTTTTGCAATAGCCAAGCACAACCCGCATAGCAAATAATAAAACCGCAGGTAGAGCCCTTGCACAAAAGCCACGTGCTCGCGATATCGCAAAAAGTCTACTCACTTAGCCAGCAACTACACTAAACGGCTGGGCAGAACGCCCATTTCCTGCATTTTCTTGCCTGCGAACGCATCGATGCGACGCTACGCCATAATAGTTGGCGGACAATCGCGAGAGAAAGCAAACACATGGCACAGACCACGACAGATACCGCCGCCAGCACCGTCTCCGGCGCCGGCGCTGCCAGCTCATTTTCGGGCGGCACGGGAACCGAGGCAGAGTTCGGTTCGCTCGGTGCGCTCTCCCCCACCTGGTGGGAGCCCGAGGACGGCAGTGAGCCCGAACCGTGGCTCACGCCCGACCAGGCCTTCGAACGCTTCTTTGAATGGACGAGCGATCGCGGCATTGAGCTGTGGGACCACCAAGAAGAGGCCCTCATGGACCTGGCTGCCGGCGATCACGTCATTTTAGGCACACCGACCGGATCGGGTAAATCGCTCGTCGCGCTGGGCATGCTCTTTATGGGCATGGCGCAGGGCAAGCGCTGCTATTACACGGCCCCCATCAAGGCCCTGGTCAGCGAGAAGTTTTTCGACCTTGTACAGGTGCTCGGCCGCGACAACGTCGGCATGATCACCGGCGATACGCACATCAACACCAAGGCGCCCGTCATCTGCTGCACGGCCGAAATCCTTGCCAACGATGCGCTGCGCGAGGGTGAGGACGCCGATGTGGGCTGCGTGGCCATGGACGAGTTCCACTACTTTGCCGACCCCGACCGCGGCTGGGCCTGGCAGGTGCCGCTGCTCACCCTGCCCCACACGCAATTCATGCTCATGAGCGCCACGCTCGGCGATGTCACCGCGATCGCCGCCTCGCTCGAGGAACACACCGGCGCTACCTGCGACCTAGTCGTCGACGCCCCGCGTCCCGTGCCGCTGAGCTACGACTATGTGACGACCTCCCTCGAGGGCACCGTCGAGCTCGCGATGCGTCGCGGCGAGGCCCCGCTCTACATCGTGCACTTTAGCCAGGATGCCGCACTTGCGACGGCACAGTCACTCGCCAATTTTGGCATCGCCAGCAAGGAGCAGCGCGAGGCCATCAAGGAAGCGGCCAAGGGCACGAGCTTCTCGACGGCCTTTGGTAAGATTCTCAAGCGCCTGCTTGGATGCGGCGTCGGCGTGCACCATGCTGGCATGTTGCCGCGCTATCGCCTGCTGGTCGAGCGCTTGGCGCAGCAGGGTCTGCTGCCCGTCATCTGCGGTACCGATACACTCGGCGTCGGCATCAACGTACCCATCCACACCGTGGTGCTCACCGCGCTCACCAAGTTCGATGGCTACAAGATGCGTCGTCTGCGCGCCCGCGAGTTCCACCAGATTGCCGGTCGCGCCGGCCGCTCGGGCTTTGATACCGAGGGCATGGTGATTGCCGAGGCACCCGAGCACGAGATCGAGAATGCCAAGCTTATGGCCAAGGCGGGCGACTACCCCAAAAAACTCCGTAAGATTAAAAAGAAAAAGGCCCCCGAGGGCTTTGTCACCTGGAACAAGCAGACCTTCGAGCGTCTGATCGAGACGCAACCCGAGACGCTCAAGCCGCGCCTGCGCATCACACACTCCATGGTGATTAGCGTGGTCGAGCAGGGCGGCGATGCCCGAGCCCGCGTACACGACCTCATCGAGACGAGCCTGCAGACTCCCGAGGAAAAGGCTAAGCTCGAGGTTCGCGCCGACGAGATCTTCGCCACGCTCATCGATTCCGGCGTCGTCGTTCGCACCGAGGTGCCGCCCGCACCCGACGCCCCGACTGACGCCGCACCAGACATCGACTATGCGCTGACGGTCGATCTGCCCGAGGACTTCGCACTCGATCAGCCGCTCTCGCCGTTCTTGCTTGCTGCGCTGGAGCTGCTCGATCCCGAGAGCGAGACCTATACCATGGACCTGATCTCAATGGTCGAGGCAACGCTCGAGGATCCCAAACAGGTGCTGCGCGCACAGGAGCGAGCCGCACGCGATCGCGCTATGGCCGAGATGAAGGCCGACGGCATCGAGTATGAGGAGCGCTTGGAGCGCATTCAAGACGTCACGTACGAAAAGCCGCTCGAGGATTTGCTCGATGCCGCCTTTGACAAGTACTGCCAGGAAGTGCCCTGGGCAAACGACTACCAGCTCTCTCCCAAGAGCGTCCTGCGCGATATGCTGGAAAGCGCGAGCGATTTTAAGGGCTACATTCAAAAGCTCGGCATCGCCCGCTCCGAGGGCATTTTGCTGCGCTACCTGGCAGAGGCTTACCGTTCGCTCGACCGCACCGTACCCATTGAGAAGCGCGACGAGCGCCTGCGCGACATTATCTCGTGGCTGGGCTTTGTGGTGCGCTCGGTGGACTCGAGCCTGGTGGATGAGTGGGAGAACGCCGGCAACCCGGCAGCCCTCGATGCCGCACCGCCGCAGGGCATCGACGAAGTCGTGGCAGACCGCCGTGGCTGCACCCTGCTGGTGCGCAACGCGCTCTTCCGCCGCGTGACCCTTGCCGCCCGCGAGCATGTTCGCGACCTGGGCGAGCTCGACGACGACTGGGGCATGAGCGAGATCCGCTGGCAAAAAGCACTCGACGCTTACCACGAGCAGCACGAGGAAATCCTCACCGACGGAGATGCCCGCAGCGCCGCGATGTTTTCCATTGACGAGTCCGACGAGAAGACCGCGCACGTATGGCACGTGCACCAGATCTTTGCCGACGAGGATGGCGACCACGATTTTGGCATCATGGGCGATGTCGATCTGGACGCCACGCAAGACGGCGGCGAGGTCATCTTCAAAAACTACCGCGTCGGCTTTATCGAGGACCTGCTCGAGGACTAGCCGAACGTACCGAAACGAAACGAAGCGGGGCCGTTGGCAATTTCGCCAGCGGCCCCGCTTTTGCACTATCCGCTATACCTTACTCGGCATCCTCGATCTCATACGAATCCGCCTCGGCTGGCTCATCGTTTGTCTCTGACGCAGCCCCGCGCGCCTCGTCAAACGCCGCCTTCATGGTCTTGTTGCCCCACGTGAGCTTGCGAATGGTAAGATCGTCGGCCTTCTTGTTGGCTAGGCGCAGATTGTTCTCGGAGGACAGCAACGCCTCCTTGGTTTTCTGCAGATGGCTAATCGTCTTGTCGATCTCATCAATCGCCGTTTGGAACTTGCGGCTCGCGATCTCGTAGTTGCGACCGAAATCATTCTTGAACTTTTCCATCTTGGCTTCGAAGTTCGTAACGTCGATATTCTGCTGTTTGTACTCCGCTAGCTCCTGCTTATAGCGCAGCGAACCCATGGCGGCGTTGCGAAGAAGCGTAATCATGGGAATGAAAAACTGCGGGCGGATCACGTACATCTTCTCGTAGCGATAGCTCACGTCGACTATCCCTGCGTTATAGAGCTCGCTCTCGGGCTCGAGCAGCGTGCAGAGCACCGCGTACTCACAGCCTTTTTGGCGGCGATCGTGATCGAGTTTCTTAAAGAAGTCCTCGTTTTTATGCTTGGTCGTGGTCTCGTCGTTCTCGTTTTTCATCTCGAACATAATCGAAATGACCTCGTTACCGCTTGCGTCGCACTCGCGGAAGATAAAGTCGCCTTTGGTACCCTCGGACGCATCGTTATCTTTCTCGAAGTACGCGTTGGGAAACGCCGTCATGCGCAGACGGTTGAACTCGGTCTCGCAGTGCTGCTCGAGCGACTCGCCCACCATCTTGGTGGACAGGCGGACCTTCATGTCCTTAAGGCGCTCAATCTCTTCATCCTTGTAGCGAATCAGGTCATCGCTCGCGCGCTTGGCCTGCGCAAGCTCGAGCTCGTGTGCCGCCTTGGCTTGCTCCTCGCGAGAATCGCGCACCGCCAGCTCGCTCGTCAGCTTGGCACGCGCTTCGTCACGCTCACGCTCTGCTGCGGCAACCGCCTCCGATAGGTTCATTTTGGCCGTCAGTTCCTGTTCGCGCAGCTGAGCACGCAGACCCTCGGCTTCCTGCTCGGACTGAGCCTTTGCGACGGAAAACTTCTCTTGTACCTGCGCGCGATAGTCAGCAAGCGTGCGCTCGGCCTCGCTGCGAGCGGCCTCGAGCTCACGCTGCGACTCGGCCGCAGCAGCAGCAAGCGCCATCTCCTGGGCCTTGTCCGCCGCGGCAAGCCTGGCCTGCAGCTCGGCAATCTGAGCATCACGTGCAGCTAAATCGTTTTGAGCAGCGTTGCGCGCCGCCGACTCGGCAAGCTTGGCTTCGTCATCTTTGCGCCCCAGCTGCGCACGCAAATTGTCGATCTCGCGCTGAAGCTCAGCATTCTCCTTCTGAGCATCGGCACGGGCCTCAACCGCCGCACGCCGGCTTGCGCTCTCGCGCTCTGCGGCAGCGCCCTCGAGCTTGGCGCGCAGCTCGACAAGCTCGGCATCGCGCTTGGCGACCTCTTGTGCCAACTCCCGAGCCGCAGCATTCTTCTGCTCAACGAGTTGTGCATTGCGCTGAGACTCCGCCTCCTGCAGGGCAGCCGTCGAACGCGAGCGCTCAAGCTCCAGCGCCTGCTCGCCCTCGCGCTGGACCGCCTTCACACGCTCGTCCAGGTCGCGCGAG
>CABUZF010000118.1 GCA_902495985.1 uncultured Collinsella sp. | reverse complement strand
TGAGCTGCGCAAATGTTAGCTAAAGGTGACTTGAAATATAGGGCGATTGAGCGTGCTTGCGGAAACCGCATCCCATTATTTTGTCGAAAAACGGGTTGCAGTTTCCGGTTAGGCCCGCTAGCGGAAAATGCGAGCCGGTATCAGCTCTCAAAACGGGATACGGTTTCCGGTTGAGTCTTCAGACGGAAACTGCGACCCGGAATCCACGCTCAAACCGGGACGAGCTTTCCACAAGACGGCCCCCAGGCACCCCCGGACGCAAACCTCAGCCATCTCTACATAGATCTCGATAGATTTGCCGAGAACTCAAACAGTGCGTCTACCTGCGTATTTGCGAACCTAAACTCTCGGCAATAAGAAATCTTATATGAATTGACTTAGATTTTGTATATTCCGGCCCATAAGGGGATACACTACATCCTGAAAGACAAGCCGAAACACCGCTCGGCAGACCGCCGAGGCGGCGCGAACGCAAAAGAGAGAGGGAATTTCTAATGAGTAAGATTCTTGGTATCGACCTTGGTACTACTAACTCCGCTATGGCCGTTCTCGAGGGCGGTTCTCCGACCATTATCGTGAACGCCGAGGGCGACCGCACCACCCCGTCCGTCGTGGGCTTCCGTGCCGACGGCGACCGCGTCGTGGGTAAGGCCGCTAAGAACCAGGCTGTCACCAACCCCAAGAACACCGTGTTCTCCATCAAGCGCTTCATGGGCCGCAAGTACTCCGAGTGCACCTCCGAGATCAAGACCGTGCCGTATGAGGTCAAGGAGGGCCAGGGCGGCCGTGCCGTCGTCGACATCGAGGGCAAGGACTACACCGCCGAGCAGGTGAGCGCCATGACGCTCGCGAAGATGAAGGCCGACGCCGAGAAGTATCTGGGCGAGACCGTCACCGACGCCGTCATCACCGTCCCGGCCTACTTCAACGACGCCCAGCGTCAGGCCACCAAGGACGCCGGTAAGATCGCCGGCCTCAACGTCAAGCGTATCGTCAACGAGCCGACCGCTGCTGCTTTGGCCTATGGCCTGGACAAGCAGGGCACCGACCAGCGCATCCTGGTCTTCGACCTGGGCGGCGGCACCTTCGACGTCTCCATCCTCGACCTCGCCGACGGCGTGTTTGAGGTTCTGTCCACCTCGGGCGATAACCACCTGGGCGGCGACGACTGGGATCAGCGCGTCATCGACTGGATGGCCGATAAGTTCCAGCAGGAGAACGGTGTCGACCTGCGTCAGGACCCCATGGCCCTGCAGCGTCTGAAGGAGGCCGCCGAGAACGCCAAGAAGGAGCTCTCCGCCGCCCAGCAGACCACCATCAACCTGCCGTTCATTACCATGAACCAGTCCGGCCCGCTGCACCTCAACTACACGCTGACCCGCGCCGAGTTCGAGAAGATCACCCGCGACCTGCTCGAGCGCTGCAAGCAGCCTGTCACCAACGCCCTGCGCGACGCCAAGCTTAAGCTCTCCGATCTGACCGAGGTCATCCTCGTCGGCGGCTCCACCCGTATGCCCGCCGTCCAGGAGCTCGTCAAGACTATGACCGGCAAGCAGCCCAACATGTCCGTGAACCCCGACGAGGTCGTTGCCGACGGCGCTGCCGTCCAGGGCGGCGTGCTCACCGGCGACGTCGAGGGCATCCTGCTGCTCGACGTTACCCCGCTGTCGCTGGGCGTCGAGACCATGGGCGGCATCATGACCAAGATGATCGACCGCAACACCACGATCCCGACCTCCAAGACCGAGGTCTACTCCACCGCTGCCGACAACCAGACCAGCGTCGAGATCAACGTGCTCCAGGGCGAGCGCGAGCTTGCCCGCGACAACAAGTCGCTCGGTAAGTTCCAGCTGACCGGCATCCCGGCTGCCCGCCGCGGCGTGCCGCAGATCGAGGTCACTTTCGACATCGACGCCAACGGCATCGTCAAGGTCTCCGCTAAGGACAAGGGCACCGGCAAGGAGCAGCAGATCACCATTTCCGGCTCCACCGCTCTGTCCGACGACGAAGTCGATCGTATGGTCAAGGACGCCGAGGCTCATGCCGAGGAGGATAAGAAGCAGAAGGAAGAGGTCGAGGTCCGCAACCAGACCGACAGCCTGTGCTACTCCACCGAGCAGACCCTCAACGAGCTGGGCGACAAGGTTTCCGCCGACGTGAAGTCCAAGGCCGAGGCCGCTATCGCCGACGCCAAGAAGGCGCTCGAGGGCTCTGACGTCGAGGCCATCAAGGCCGCCGGCGAGTCCCTGCAGTCCGTGGCCTACGAGCTGGCCCAGGTTGTCTACGCCGACGCTCAGCAGCAGACCGACGGTGCCGCCGGTGCCCAGCCTGCCGACGATGACGTCGTCGACGCCGACTACGAGGTTGTGGACGACGAGGACAAGTAATCATGTCCGCCCGTAAAGCTCGCACGGAGGCGGCCGCCGCTGGCGCCGCCCCCGTTGACTCTGAGGAGAAGGACGTGAAGATTCCCGTAGAGGCCGTTGACGATACCGAGGCCAACGAGGCCCCGGCCGCCGAGGCTGCCGAGAACCAAGTAGAGGATTCCAACAAGGAGGCGACGATGACCGAGGACGAGATGGTGGAAGCCGCTATCCGCGCCGGTGAGGAAGCCGCCGACAACGACTTTAAGCTCAAGTTCGAGCAGGCTCAGAAGGAGCTTGCCGACGTGCGCAATGAGCTCGATGCTGCGGCAGAGGCTCAGAAGGCCGCCGAGGACAAGGCAAAGGACGCCACCGAGCGCACCGCCCGTCTGCAGGCCGACTGGGAGAACTTCCGTCGCCGCACCGCCAATGAGCGTATCGCCGAGCGCGAGCGCGCGACCGAGAAGCTCGTCACCGCGCTGCTGCCGGTGGTCGACGATATCGAGCGTGCGATCGACCATGCCCGCAGCCAGGAGCTTGCCGACGACTTTAAGCAGTTCGTCGACGGTGTCGACGCGGTGCATGCCAAGCTGCTCGATGTGTTTGCGCACGAGGGCGTTGAGCCCATCGACCCCAAGGGCGAGGCGTTCGATCCGCTCGAGCACCAGGCTGTGGGGCGTGTCGAGGACGCATCGCAGTACGACGAGACCGTCAACGACGTGTACCAGAAGGGCTACCGCATGGCGGACCGCATTCTGCGTTCCGCGATGGTGACGGTGACCTACGGTGGCGAGAAGCGCCCCGCACCGGAGCCCGAAGCGGCGCCCGAGGATGCTACGGCCGATACGGCCGAGAGCACCGAGGAGTAATTGAGAAGGGCCCCGGGGCAACACCCGGGGCCCTTTCTGACCTAGTGCCATATGAAAGCATGGGCCGCCGCCCGCATGGACGGCGGACGTAACAGGAGAGGAGCTACGATGGCTGCAGGCAAAACCTTCTATGACATCCTGGGCGTATCCAAGAGCGCCTCCGACAAAGAGATCAAGAGCGCGTTTCGCAAGCTCGCGCAAAAATATCACCCCGATGCCGGCGGCGACGAGGCCAAGTTCAAGGAGATCAGCGAGGCCTACGAGACGCTTTCGGACGAGAAGAAGCGCAAAGAGTACGACCAGATGCTCATGTTTGGCGGCATGCCGGGCGCGGGCGGCGCGTATGGCGGTGGCTACGGTGCCGGCGCGGGCGCCAGTGGCTGGGGCGATATCTTCGACAGCATCTTTAGCGGCAACGGCGCTTGGGGCAGCGATTGGGGCTCGGGCTTTGCCGGGGCTGCAGGTAATGCCGGTGCCGGCGCGGGTCGCAGCCGCGCTCGCAAGGGCGGCGACCTGTCGCTGACCGTCGATGTAACGGCCGAGGATGCGTTTCGCGGCGTGACGCACAAGGTTACCTATCGCATTCCCTCGACAGGCTAGCAGCAGACCATTACGGTCTCGGTGCCCGCGGGTGCGGTCGACGGCGGCAAACTGCGCTACAAGCGTCGTGGCGAGTACGGCGTTGCCGGCGGCGAGCGCGGCGACCTGGTCGTGACCACGCACGTGGAGGAGCACCCGCTGTTTAAGCGCAAAGGCGCCGACGTGACCATGGAGGTACCGGTCTCGGTCTACGAGGCGGCGCTCGGCTGCACGGTGGACGTGCCCACGCCCGGCGGTGCGACGGTCCGTTTGAAGGTGCCCGCGGGTACCCAGACGGGCAAGAAGTTCCGCTTCAAGGAAATGGGGGCGCCCGACGTTAAGCACCGTGGCCGCACAGGCGCGCTGCTCGTCGAGATCAAGGTGCAGGTCCCCACGAACCTATCCGATGACGAGCGCGATGCCATGACCAAGCTGCGCGAGACCGACACACGCGACTATCGCGAGAAGGTCAACCGTTACAAGGCGACGTACTAGGGCGGTCGCGGCGCACGCCCGCGCCCACGGGCTTATGATGGACGATAACGAGACGGAAAGGGGTCAGGTAGCATGGCCGAGGACAATAGGAACAAACCGCTGTACATGATCAGCGTGGCGGCCGAGCTGACCGGCATGCACCCGCAGACTCTGCGCGTCTACGAGTCCAAAGGCTTGGTGAATCCCCAGCGCTCGGGCGGCAACACGCGTCTGTATTCGCGTGCCGATATCGAGCGCCTGGAGCTCATCAACCAGCTGACCGACGAGGGTATCAACCTTGCCGGCGTGGTGCGCATCCTCGATATGAAGGAGCGTGCCGAGGAGCGCGAGCGCGAGAACGAGAAGCTCCGCGCCCGCGTGCGCCAGCTCGAGGACGAGCTGCACGAGTACAAGATGCAGAAGAAGATCACTGCCCTGGCCCCGCGCGATGGCTCGGTTAACCCCGAGCAAGTCATGCGCAAGCTGCTGGGCGCGGGGACCGATTTGTAGTTACGCGGGCCGCATTCGGACAATCTGGCATTCAACTTCATGATCCCTTGGGGACGGAGGAAAACGGATCACTGGGTCAGGCCGA
>CABUZF010000117.1 GCA_902495985.1 uncultured Collinsella sp. | reverse complement strand
TTTTATAAGAAGTCGTCATACGTCAAACCAATCGAGTGTTGAGCAGGCGGGCGAGCTGGAGCAGCCGGGGCACCCGGTGCGGGACGGACGAAAATGATCCGTTTTCCTCCGTCCCCTTCGGATCATTTTGCCCAGGGGAAGGCCGAAGCCGCGGCCATGTTCTTGCGCACGAGCTCGTCGCGCACCTGAGCCAGGCCCTGCTCCATGCCCACCACATAGGTCTGCGGGTACAGGAAGCGCTTGAAAGCTGCGTCCAGATGATCGAGCGCCCAAGCACAGCGCTCGCGCGCGTCCTGGATGCTCTCACGCGGAGCCACCGCACTGCCATCGCGCACGATCGGCACCAGCAGCTCGCGATACTCAAGTTCGGACACGTCGGTCACCAGGGCGGCATCATTCACGGCCACGAGGGTATTGCCGCGCGCGGCGCCCTCCCCCGCCAGATGGTCCTCGTCGTAGATCATGTCGCAGACTGGGCCGCCAAAGCCGTCGTAATAACGGCGCACGCGTTGCACACCCGGGATCGTGCGCTTATAGGGCTGCTCGGAGAGCTTGACCACCGGCGTCCATGGATCTGTCTCGCTCGCACGGCGGGCGGAAAGCTTGTACACGCCACCCAGCGCCGGCTGGTCATAGCAGGTCGCGAGCTTGGTACCCACGCCAAAGCTATCGATGGGCGCGCCCTGGTCCAGCAGCGACTGAATCGTGTACTCGTCAAGATCGTTGGAAACCGAGATCCCCACATAGGGCAGGCCCTCGGCATCAAAACGGCCGCGAACATACTTGGAGAGCTTGGCGAGGTCGCCGGAGTCGATGCGAATAGCCGACAGACGCTCGCCCACCGCCTCCATCTCCTTGGCAACCGTAATGGCATGCTCGCAGCCCTCGCGCACGTCATAGGTGTCGATGAGCAGCGTACAGTTCTTGGGGCTCGACTTGGCAAAGGCGCGGAAGGCCTCGAGCTCGGAATCGAAGCTCATCACCCAGCTGTGCGCATGCGTGCCAAAGACGGGAATACCATAGCGGCGGCCGGCGAGCACATTGGACGTAGAGGAGCAGCCGGCAACGTAGCTCGCGCGCGCAACGGCCAGGCCGCCATCGGGACCCTGGGCGCGGCGCAGGCCAAACTCCGCCACGGGGCGACCGTCGGCGGCGAGCACCACGCGCGCCGTCTTGGTGGCGACAAGCGTCTGGAACCCGACGATGTTGAGCAGCGCCGTCTCAAGCAGCTGGCACTCGAGCGCAGGACCGGTGACGCGCACCATGGGCTCGCGCGGAAAGACGAGCTCGCCCTCGGGGACGGCGTCGATATTTACATGCGCACGAAAATCGCGCAGGTAGTCGAGGAATGCGGACTTGAACATCGCGCCGCCGGCAGGGGCCTCAAGCGAGGCGAGGTAGTCGATATCCTCGGGCGTAAAGCGCAGGTTCTCGACGAGCTCGGGCAGCTCGGCGGTGCCACACATGACGGCATAGGCGCTGCCAAAGGGATGGTCGCGGTAAAACGCGGTAAAACAACCCTGCTCATTGGCCTTGCCGCTCTCCCACAGGCCCTGGGCCATAGTGAGCTCGTACAGATCGGTGAGCATTGCAATGTCGGTGGGATGCGAGATGTCGGTCAAAGCCATGGGGCGACCTTTCGGATGTGTGGTGCAGAATTTGAGGGTTGGACGAGAGCAGAGCATGCGGACATGACGCCCGATGCGAGTCGGTTAGAGCAGGCCCATGCTGGTCAGGATCGTGTAGCCCATAAAGATGACAAACGCGATGAGGGCAAGGACAATGATGATTTTTTGAGCCGGCGCCATGCCAGGGATCTCGTTCTCGCCCATAGGCTCCTTGGAGGTAACCATGCGCTGGGCAAAGGTCATCTCGTCACGGCTCGGCTTGGGCTCGACGGACTTGGGACGGGCGGCCTTTTTAGGCTGAGGTTTGGGCGCGGCAGGTGCAGGCTTCGCAGCAGCGGGCTTGGGTGCGGGCGCGGGCGCCGATGCGGATGCGGCGTTCGCGGCGGCCTCCTCGGCCTTCGCACGCTCGGCACGCAGGGCAGCCAGCTCCTCACGCTCGCGACGAGCCTTTTCCTGCTCCTCGCGGCGGGCCTTCTCGGCGCGGAGCTCTTCCAACTCGGCGCGCTCCTCGTCAGACAGTGGTTGGGACTCAAGCTCGGCCATAGTTCAGCCCTTTCTTTTTAAAAAAAGCCGCCGACACAATGTCAGCGGCTTATCAAATCCAAGGGTGGAGACGAAGGGAGTCGAACCCTCGGCCTCTGCCATGCGACGGCAGCGCTCTCCCAACTGAGCTACGTCCCCAGGACAAGTCGATATTTTACCTACGGCTCGCCAACTGTCAACGCCCAATAACCAGTCTTTTTGGGACGCGGCTATTTTGACAACTTTTCGAACAGGCGATCCTCTCGATGATTTTTTAATCCCCGTCCCAGAAAAATCATCAGCGTGCGCTCTACTTTGCGCTGGTGAGGACGCCGGTGGTGTCGAAGGCGGGGGTGAAGCTCTCGTCTACCGCGCCGCCCTCTTGCCAGAACATCGTCGTAAAGCCCAGGTCGTCGGCATGGTCGAGGACCTGCTCGTACTCCTCGCGCGTAACGGCGCGTGCCAGGTCGCCGCCCTGCTCGCGCATGAGCGCATTGGGCGTGTACTGGTTCATGACCGAGATCGGCACATCGCCCACCGTCTGCCACACCAGGTCCAGCACGCGACACGAATCGTCTGCATGCCCCGGAAGCACCAGGTGACGCACGATCATGCCACGCTTCATAAGCCCGTCCTCGTCCACCAACTCTCCCCCGCGGCGCTCGATCTCGCGCGCCATCTGGGCCAGACCCGACACGGCCACACGCGGGTAATCCTTTATATGGGAGAGCGACTGCGCAAGCCCGGCATCGGCATATTTAAAGTCGGTGAGCCACACATCGACCAGGTCGCCCAGCGCCGCCACGGCACTCGCGCGCTCGTAACCACTCGTGTTGTAGACGATTGGGATAACCAGTCCGCGCGCCCGTGCCGCGGCAATCGCGGCAGGCAACAGGTGCGCATAGTGCGTCGCCGTCACCAAATTGATGTTGTTGGCACCCTGGTCCTGCAGTTCCAGCATAATCTCGACCAGGCGCTCAGGCGAAATCTCAAGGCCAAAAGTGCCGGTCGAGATCTCGTGGTTCTGGCAGTAGATACATTTGAGCGAGCAGCCGCTAAAGAAGATCGTGCCCGAACCGGCCTCGCCCGAGATAGGCGGCTCCTCCCACATATGAAGCGCGGCGCGGGCCACCTTGAGCGTGTCGTCGGCACCGCATACGCCGCGCGCGCCCTCATCGCGCGCCGCACCGCAACGGCGCGGACACAAATGGCAGGCGGGCGAAAAAAGTTCAGTCAACGACGTCGGCATAAAAACATGCTCCAAAACAACGATTCAGCAGCTCAAACGTAAAGGGATCAACCCCACAGACGGCTCGAGCCCAAGGCGCCGTAATCGTCCGACACGATTTTTGTAATGTCAAGACTGGAATCGATAAAGTGCCGCTTTATGATGTAGGTATTCCGCCCCCCGCGGAGCAACTGGGTGAACCGTCGCGTTTATTTAGGGAGCCCACACAGTCGTACCTAGTACAGGTATCCTTCGTTGTTAAGGACGCTGGAACAGTCGATGAGGGCACCCACCTGTTTTAGGTGGGTTCATTTTCGTAACGTGGGGGGTGGTTTTCTTTTGCCGAAAATCACCATTACAGTCCATATGGATCCCCGCCGGCATCCCGACAAGCCATCGACAACATCCCAATATCTGGTAAGCGCGTGATTATCGCTGCGTGCAATTCCATGCACCCCCCTTGGTCGAGTATTATGGTTCGGCTATGCCCTTTGCGCATGGCGTTCTTCTGACCTTTTCCTTCGACGCTTGGCGGTTTTTAGATTCATGGCTTCATCCCCGAGCTACATACCGTACCTATGCGTGGCAGCGGCGGCCTTTATCACGACCTTCCTCACGGTACCCCTGGTCAAGCGCCTGGCAATCAAGCTCGACGCCGTCGACTATCCTTCTAAGCGCCGCATCAACACCAAGCCCATCCCGCGTTTGGGCGGAACGGCGGTGTTTTTGGGCCTGGTCGTCGCCTGCACTGTGCAAATCCTAGGCACCTGGCACCTAGGCTGGCCACCCGTCCTAGTGCCGCACCCGCGCCTTCACATTAGCTATCCCATGCTGGCGCTCTCCTTTACCGTCATCTTTGCGACCGGCGCTATCGACGACGTCTTCCAGCTCAAGCCCAAGCAAAAGCTGGCCGGACAGGTCCTCGCCGCGCTCATCGCCTGTATCGGCGGCCTGCGGATCGGCGTCATCGTCAACCCGTTTGCCCCCGGCGAGATCATGCTCGGGTGGCTCGCCTACCCCATCACCGTAATCTATCTGGTGGCATTCACCAACATCATTAACCTCATCGACGGCCTCGACGGCTTGGCCACGGGCATCTGCGGCATCGCGTCGTTCACCATGTTTTCGATGGCCGTTCTCTCGGGCCGCATCGACGCCGCCGCGCTCTCCATTGCGCTCTTTGGCGCCTGTCTGGCCTTTTTGCGCTACAACTTCAACCCCGCAAGCATCTTCTTGGGCGACTCGGGGTCGCTGCTTCTGGGCTTTGCGCTGGGCTCCATCTCGCTGCTCAACGTGAGCCGCACCGCCGCACTCACCTCGCTTATCATCCCGCTCATCGTTGCCGGCGTGCCCATCATCGACACGTTTAGCGCCATTGTGCGCCGCAAGCGCGCCCACATTAGCATCGGGCAGGCCGACAAGGGCCACATCCACCACCGCCTGATCCAAGAAGGCTACAACCAAAAACAGGCCGTGCTGCTCATCTATGCCTGGTGCATCATGCTTTCGGCCGGCGCCGCCGCGATTAACCAGGTCGAGGTGCCCAT
>CABUZF010000116.1 GCA_902495985.1 uncultured Collinsella sp. | reverse complement strand
GTTCCTGTTTTGCGGCCTATCGGGCCCAAACAGGAACTATTCCACCGCAACTTCGTTTAGCGGGCATTGACCAGCAGACCCGCCAAAAAGGGACAGGTTTATTTTGGTAGGTTTTATCTGGGGAAACGCAAACAGGGCCGCGACACCCATACGGCGTCGCGGCCCTTTTCCTTGGAGAAGGATCGATTGATTGAACGGGACGACCGTTCTAGTCTTCGAGTCCGCTATTGATGAGCTCCGCAATTTCAACGGGATCGGTGCTCGCGCGCACCTTGTCACGGAAGCCGGCGTCCATCAGCATCACGGCAGCCTTGGAGAGCAGACGCAGGTGCGTGGTTCCAGCCTCGCCGGCGGGCACGTACAGCGCGAGCGCAACATCGACGGGTACGCCATCAAAGCTCGGCCATTCAACGGGCTCGGCCAGTTTGAGCACGGCCACACCCGGCGTATGAATCGCATCGCTCTTGGCATGCGGAACGGCAAACCCGGCGACGAGGCCAGTCTCGGCCTCGTTTTCGCGAGCAATGAATGCGGCTTCAACAGCGGACGCGTCATCGGCAAAGCCAAGCTCAACAGCCTGCTCGGACAAATAATGCAGCGCGTCCTCGCGTGAGGCCGATGCATGTCCAATCGTCACCTGGTTGGCAGATACAAATCCCATGTAGAACCCTCCTTACAACACGGACCTGACCGCGGCTTCGATGCCGTCGGCGTCCAAACCGTACTTATGCAGCAAATCGACCGCAGGGCCGGACTCGCCGTACACATCGTGCACGCCGACGCGACGCATCGGCACTGGATGCTGCTCCGCGAGCACCGAGGCAACGGCCTCGCCAAGACCGCCGATAATCGAATGCTCCTCGGCAGTGACCACGCGACCGGTCTTCTTGGCGCTGGCAACCACCAGGCGCTCATCGAGCGGCTTGATCGTGTGCATGTTGATGACCTCGGCATCGATGCCATCGGCAGCGAGCGTCTCGGCAGCCTCAAGCGCCTCGGCGACCATAAGGCCACAAGCGATGATGGTCACATCGGACCCCTCGCGCACGACCACGCCGCGACCAATCTTGAACTCATATTCCTCGTGATCGTTGATGACCGGTGTTGCCAGGCGGCCGAAGCGCATGTAAACCGGGCCCTCAAACTCATAGGCGGCGCGCACACAGGCGCGAGCCTCGACGTCGTCGGCGGGAACGACCACCGTCATACCCGGAATCGTGCGCATGAGTGCGATATCCTCGCAGCACTGGTGCGTGGCGCCGTCTTCACCGACCGAAATGCCGGCATGGGTAGCGCCAATCTTGACGTTGAGGTGCGGGTAGCCAATGGAATTGCGGACCTGCTCGTAGGCGCGACCGGCGGCAAACATCGCAAAGGTGCTCGCAAAGGCGACGTGGCCCGTGGTTGCAACGCCGGCGGCAAGCCCCATCAAGTTGCTCTCGGCAATGCCGGCATCGTAGAAGCGCTCAGGGTGCGCAGCCTTAAATTTACCGGTCTGCGTGGCGGCGGCCAGGTCGGCATCGAGCACTACAAAGTCATCGTGCTCATTGCCCAGCCCGACGAGCGCCTCGCCGTAGCTTGCGCGCGTGGCGATTTTTTTGACCTCTGCCATTAGAGCTCCTCTCCTGCTGCCGCGAGCTCGGCCATGGCCTGCTCAAACTGCTCGTCATTGGGCGCCTTGCCATGCCAGCCCACCTGGTTTTCCATAAAGGAGACGCCTTTGCCCTTCACCGTCTCGGCGATGATAGCGACGGGCGTGCCGGTCACCTCGCGAGCCTCGGCGAAAGCCGCCTCAATCTGCGCCATGTCGTTGCCATCGGCCAGCTCGATCACATGCCACTTAAAGGCGCGGAACTTGTCAGCGAGCGGCATGGCCGAGTTGACCTCATCGATCGTGCCGTCAATCTGCAGGCCGTTGTGGTCGACGACGGCAACAAGATTGTCGAGCGCATGGTTGCCGGCGAACATGGCCGCCTCCCACACCTGGCCCTCCTCGCACTCGCCGTCGCCCAACAGCGTGTAGACGCGGTAGCTGTCGCCCCAGTGCTTTGCGGCGAGCGCCATTCCAACCGCGGCGGAGATACCCTGACCGAGCGATCCGGTAGACATGTCGACGCCCGGCGTGTCATTCATATTGGGATGGCCCTGCAGGCGGCTGCCGATATGACGGAGCGTCTCGAGCTCCTCCTTGGGAAAGAATCCGCGTTCGGCGAGCACGGCATAGAGTGCCGGAGCGCAATGTCCCTTGGAGAGCACAAAGCGATCGCGCTCGGCGCGGCTCGGATTCGCCGGGTCGACATCCATTTCCTCAAAGTAGAGGTAGGTCATAATGTCGGCGGCGCCAAGCGATCCGCCCGGATGCCCCGACTTGGCGGCGTGGACGCCCGTGACAATACCGCGGCGAACCTCATTGGCAATCTTGGCCAGTTCCTGATCGGTCATGGAGTTTCCTCTCTTGAGCACGCCGGCCCGGCATAACAAATGCTGGGCCGGCAGAACCATCGTTACTGTGCCTCGACGACCTTTTTCCAGTCAGCCTCGAACGAGGCAAGGCCCTGGTCGGTCAGCGGGTGATGCAGGCATTTCTTAAGAGCGGCCATGGGGACGGTCGCGATATCGGCACCGAGCAGCGCCGCCTGGGTCACGTGATTGGGCGTGCGGACAGATGCGGTGATGATCTCGACGGTGTCGTCGACGTTCTTGCCAGTCCAGTCATAGTTCTTGATGCAGGTCACAACGTTGTCGAGCTGCGAGATACCGTCCTCGGCGATGTCGTCGAAGCGTCCCACAAACGGGCTGATGTAGCGGGCACCGGCGTTGGCGGCCATGAGGGCCTGCGTCGGCGAGAAGACAAGCGTCATGTTGACGCGCACGCCTGCATCGGCCAGCGCGCGGCAGGCAGCGAGGCCGGCCTCGCACACGGGAAGCTTAACCACGATGTTGGGGGCCAGAGCGGCAAGGCGCTTGCCCTCCTCGATCATGCCCTCGG
This sequence comes from uncultured Collinsella sp., assembly GCA_902495985.1. Lineage (GTDB taxonomy): Bacteria > Actinomycetota > Coriobacteriia > Coriobacteriales > Coriobacteriaceae > Collinsella. The sequence continues at coordinate 1,962 of CABUZF010000116.1, read as the reverse complement.
CAGTGGTCGCGGTGGACTCGGCGGACACGGGCAGGCCCTCGCAAAGCTCGGCGATCTTGAGCATGTGGGGTTCAAAGTCTGCAAGCTTGCCGCCGGTCTTGGCGTACAGGGACGGGTTGGTGGTTACGCCGGCAAGGCAGCCCCAGCTCTTGGCCTCGGCGATCTCGTCAAGGTTGGCGGTATCGATAAAGAACTTCATGGTGCAAAACTCCTTCAAATGAATAGCTAGCAATCTAAGGACAACGGGTCAATCACTGGTTGAACCAACGTCAGCGAGCGGGCAGCTGCCGTGGCAAGGTGGTGCGAAAGAGGAGCGACGCGTACTTTGGTACGCGAGCGACGGCTTGAGCGCCAGATTGCCCGGCAGATGCCCGCGCAGCGTCGACCGGTCCGGCGTTTGTCAAAACGCCGGAACTACTTAGTCCTCGAGAGCCTTCTCGATGCGGCTCGTGACGCCCTTGAGGTTAAGACCGACGACGTACTGCTTGATCGGGCGCTTGATGTGCTCAATCACAAAGCGCTTGCCGTCGATGTCCTGGGCAGCGAGGTTGCGATAGAGCTTCTCGACCTGCTCCTTGACCTCGGAATCGTTAAAGGCGTAGTGGCCGGAGACATCCAGAATCTTCAGGCTGAGCTCGTCGTCGGCCAGAATGTCGTCAACCTGCAGGTTAACGTCGTCGCCGGTCATCCACTTGCGCCAACGCTCGGTCTTGATAGCCTTGACCAGCAGCGTGTGATACAGGTCGGAGGGATCGTCGCACAGGCCGTTGTCGACCAGAATCTGCTCGGTAGCGCAGAGCTTGAGGTAGGCGCGGGTCTCCTCGGTGCCGTACTGAGGGGCGACATTGGAGGCCGTCACGTGAGCCGGGATGTGCTCGAGCAGCGTTGCGTCATCCAGATAGTCGGCGTTGTGCTCCTTCAGGCCCACGCCGTAGCGTTTTGCCATGTCGGCGAGCTCGCGGGCGTTCTTAAAGTTGTAATGGCCAACCTGCTCGGTCCAACGGGTAAGCGTGCCGGTCTGACCGACGATAAAGGTGGGCATGGGGCAGCCGCGCTTCTCGAGCTCGGGCTGCAGCTGAGAAATGAACTCCTCGTACTTATCGGTAGAGGTCAAGCCGCCATTGGTCTCCTCGGTACCGACCTCATAGGCGACCTCGGGCAGGTTATGCTCGCGACGATACTGCTCAAGGTAGTCGATAAGATCGATCGTGCGGCGAAGAACCACGTCGAGCGGAATAACCTTGCCGATCTGATAGGGGTCCTTGGTGGGGTCGACCATCAGCAGGTCAAAGCCTGCCTCCATGTCGGCAACGAAGGACTTGCGGGCGAGCTCCATGGCCTCGTCCTCGGGCAGGTGGGCGTTACGCTCCTCGTCGCGCTGCCACGGACCGCCGTGATCGCGGCACAGGTAGTACGGGCCGGTGTAACCCACCTCGTCGGCAACCTTCTTGATGTCGGCGGCAAAGCGCGTCTGGTCCCAACCGTTGACGTAGCCGGCGCCCATCTCGTCCATATCGACCTGGTTGCGGCTGGCGATAAACATGGGCGGGAAATCCTCGTCCTTGGCAAGCTCGAACACGGCCTGAATCAGGTTGGGGCTCATGGGGCCAATGCCGACCATGGTTGCGTGATCGCCGCTATCCTGCAGCTTGAGCATGCCCTGAACGGCCTGGCGGATGGTGAGGTTGGACATTTTGTTCTCCTTCTCCAGAGGATTTTTGACAAAAGTTCCCTGGGACCCAGATGTGGGCCCTATCAGTACGGATGGATTTTGTTGTGTAGGGGCGGTTGTGCGGAGTCAAATCCATCCCTCCGCACAACCGGAGTCCTTAAAGGTTTACTTGGCCTGCTTATCGAGCGTGGGCTTCATGGCAATCAGGATTGCAGCGGCGACCACGGAGCCAATCACGATGTCCAGGCAGAACAGCGCGACGTTGTTGGTGGCAAGGGCGACGATAAAGC
>CABUZF010000115.1 GCA_902495985.1 uncultured Collinsella sp. | reverse complement strand
CATGGCCATCTTGATGACCATGAAGATGACGCCCGAGACAAAGGTGGTCACGAATGTTGCGACGATGGCGATGACGGGCTTAACCTGGCCGTCCTTGGCGGTGGCGTTGACAATGACGGCCATGAGCATAGCGGCGATGCCCTCGGCGGCAAAATCGACAAACGGCGAGGTGGTAGTGATCTGGATCACGGCCGCCGAGATGAGACCAATGACGAGCGCCTGGCCAATGTTGGGACGAACGACCAGGATGGTGAGGCAGAAAGCCGAGATGATGAACTCGGGGCTGATCATGCCGCCCGAGATGCCCGAGATTGCCTTGCCGACGGTGAAGTTGAGGATGAAGCCGGCGGCAAGCAGGATGGCGAGCAGGACAAGGGCGCGGATATCGAGTTTGCCGCGGTCGGCGGTCTGGACGGTGCGGGGCTGGGCGGTGGCGGTGGTGTTCTGAGACATGGTGAAAGTCCTTTCGAAATGGGGAGTGTAAGAGAAAAACGGAGTCCGTGATGCGAATGCGATCGGGCTCGAGATAGAAAAAGGCCCCCGGTCGAAACCGGAGGCCTTCCAATCACCTAGAGCGCAAAAACAGGCGTGAGGGACTCACTGTCGACCGATCGTATTCGCATCACGCCACCACCAGTTGTTGAGAGACGTCATCGTGTTCTTCATGTTGGTGGCTCCTTTCGTGATGCCATGGCGCGGTCGCACCTAGTTGCTGTTGCGCTGCACTATAGCACAGCGAAGTGTGTGCGGGGAAATCTTTTTTGAAAAGATTTCAAGCGGGTTTCCCGCCGGTCAAAAGGCTGGTTAAGCGGGCGAGGTGACTCATGTGCCCCGCCCGCTCAGCTAGGACATGAGGGTCTTAGGCCTTCTTGCGACGATAGATCACGTAGGCGCAGACACCGATGATGACGACGGCGCCAACGGCCATGGCGGCCATGTTGTTGCCCTCGGACTTCTCCTCGGTGACCTCTTCCTCTTCGGCCTCTGGCTCGGTCACGTCCTCATCGGAAAGGGCCTCGTCGGCGTAGGTGATGGACTCGACCAGGCAGTCGTTGTCAGCATCGTAGTCGCTCGGGACGAACTCCTCGGAGAAATCGCCCTCCTTGAGGTAGTCGCGCATCTCCTCGAGCATGGCCTTGCACTTAACATAGGTGTTCTTGGTTGCAGCCTTGCCGGCCTTGTTGGCCAGGGCGGTGCGGGCTTCGGTGCCTTCTTCGGCCTGCATGGCCTCGTCGACGGTCAGGTTCTGCTCGATGAGTTCCTTCTGCAGGGCATCGAGATAGGCGCGGACGCCGGTGGCGCAGCTGTCGCGGTTCTCATAGGCAAGCGTGTTGATGTCCATGAGAACGTAGTTGATGGAGTTCTTGGGCTCCTCGTTGTTCACGACGTCTTCCTCTTCGCAGTGATCGAAGGAGACATCCTGATCGCTGAAGTAGGGGCTGACCTCGGTGAGCAGTGCGGAGTAGAGAGGGATGGCGACGGAGAACTCGGCGTTGGAGAGCATCTCCCACTGAATGGTCGCGATCTCGGGATCCATGCCGTGACGGATCTGGAAGGTGTGGATCTCGGTGTTGCGGTTGGAGCCGATGGCATAGGCGCCGTCGGTGTTGGCGTTGAGGCCGGCGACATTCTCGCCGCGAGCGGCGAAGGAACGAATCATCTCAAAGGTGTTCCAGTCGGACTTGCCGGGCGTAAAGAACAGCGGCTGCATCTCGTGGACCAGGGCGCCGGTCGTCGCGCGAGCGTCTTCGCGCTCGTCCTTGACGATCTCGTAGTCGGTGCCCTCGGCAAGCGGAGCCATGAAGTAATCGCGACCCTGGATATAGCGCGACCACTGGTGCATACCAGCCTCGCTGATCTCCTCGCCGTAGGTCTTGGCGACGTCGAACTTGCCGTCGGTGTACTCGGCAAAGCCCTTCTCCTTAGGCATGGACTCAATGCCCTCGGAATGGAGACAGTTCTCGGTGTCATCGAGGTCGACGTTATAGGTGAGGTTGCCGATGTTGGGGTTGAGCGAGGCGATATCATCGGCGAGCTTCATGGCAATCCACTGATGGCCGGAAAGCGCGGCGAACAGCCAGGTCTCGGTGCTGTCGGCGATGATGATCTGGTCGTTGGAGCAGACGCCCTGCTCGTCAATCAGGCTGCCGATGAGCTCGACGCCCTCGCGGGCCGTGGCACTCTCGCCCAGGATGACGCTGGCATAGCTGTACTCGCCAATGCCAGTCTCCTCGGTGATGGGGTCGGCCTCTTCGGCCTTCTCGTTATAGGAGGTGCTCAACGTGGCAGAGCAGGAGACGCCCTTCTCGTTGATGCCTGCCTCGGAATATGCGTCGTAGCGATCTTCCCACTGTGAGGGGTTGTCGCGAACGAAGGTGTAGCGGTAGGTTGCGCCCTTGGACTTGTACTCAAAACCGGACTCGACCGAGGTGTACTCGTTGCCGTCCTTGTGTGCGGGCTCAATGCCAAAGTGCTTGACATAGCGCGGACCGAAGTCCTCGGAACGGCCGTAGTACGTGTTGCCGTCTGCCGTGAGCTTGCTGCCCATGTAGATCTGGGTGCAGGCGAGTGCCGAAGTCGGCATGGCCATGATGGCCGCTGCTCCAAACGCAAGGCCGCAGCCGAGCTTTTTGAGCGTGTTGACAGGATGAGTAAACCTCATAATCCCTCCCAACCGTTGAAACCCCGCGGAACCGTGCAGGATTTCAGCTAATAAATACATCTATTAGCCTAAAGGAAGTGTAAAGAGTATTCATTCGACAACAGCTTTTACTCGATGAGCGTGAAGAAATATACGATGAACGGATAATAATACTCATTTTATGGCTTTAGTTAAATAAAGGCACCCTGCATTTACTGTAGCTGAATAAAGCATTAGACGGCGGTCAAAAAGAAAACTCTCCCGCTGTTTAGGATTTGCATAAACAACGGGAGAGACGATAATTGGATGAATATCAGACCAATGTGGAATTACTTCTTTCGGCGGTGAATCACGTTGATGGCGTAACCGACGAGCATGGCCAAGACGATGACAATAAAGCCGATCAGGGGATTGTCGTTCATGGGGTCCTCCTATTTACCAAGCGGTGAGAATTCATCGACGATGAGGTCGAGGCATTGCGGAAGTGCGCGGGCACCAAAGACGCCTGAGTTGCTGGAGATGATCTCGCCATCGAACTGCATGCCCAGCGACGGGGTGCAGGTGATCTTGGCTTCCTTGGTCTGGATGATCTTGAACTGCGGGCGCCCGAGTACCTTGCCGGCGGGGTCGAGTGCGGCGGTGATCACAGTCGGTAGAAGCTGCACAGTTTTTACGGGTTCGATGACCGCAATGTCGACCATGCCATCGTTCATGCGGCAGTCGGGGAACAGGTTGATGTCGTTTTGGATGACCGAGGTGTTGCCGGCCATGCAGCAAATGCCGTCGAGCTCCTCGACAATGCCGTCGTGCTCAATCGTAAAGTGCGCCACCGTGGGGTTGGGCGTGGCGAGCGCGGAGAGGAAGTAGGCGATCTCGCCGATGTCGTTTTTGGTGGGGGCGGCCTTCATCATGATCTCGGCGTCGAAGCCCGAGCCGGCGATGATGATAAAGCCGTGGCGCTTCTCGTTACCGTTCTCGTCGAGCCAAAAGAGCTCACCCATGTCCACCTTGACCGTGCGGCCGGCGCGGCAAGCATTGGCGAGTGCCGCCGCCTCGGGGGCATTGCCGATGTTGTTAAAGAACAGGCAAGCCGTGCCGGAGGGGAAGACGAGCGTAGGGACACCGCACCCGCGCATCTGGTCGAGCACGTTGGAGACGGTGCCGTCGCCGCCCGAAACGACCACGCGATCGAATTCGCGCACGTCCGCCACGGCATCCTCGGGTTCCATACCATCGCCGATAAAACGCATCACGACCTCGTCGCCGCCCTGCGCGAGGGCGTGCGTGAATGCGTAGATTTCATCTGAGCTGGGGCCCGATGCCGGGTTGTGGATGATAAGGCAGCGCATACTTACGTTCCCGTTCTGTGACTAACCGAGTATAGTTGTAAGGCAATGCCGATATCCTACCCGTGTTTTTCGGGCCTAACCTTATTCGATGGGTTGATATGTACATTTCCACACATCAGGCTCTACTCGACTTTTGCCAGCGCGCCCGTGAGTTCGACGCGATTGCCGTCGATACCGAGTTTTTGCGCGAGCGCACGTTCCATCCGCGTCTGTGTTTGGTTCAGATTGCCACCCCTGCCGAGAGCGTAGCGGTCGATCCCCTGGTAATCGACGACCTATCGCCGCTGGCCGAGCTTATGGCCGACGAGAGCGTGACCAAGGTCTTCCACGCCTGCTCGCAGGATATGGAGGTCATGCTCCATACCGTAGGCGTGCTGCCGCGTCCGATTTTTGACACGCAGGTGGCCGCCGCCTTTTTGGGCGAGCGTCAGCAGATTTCCTACGGCGCGCTCGTGCAGACGTTTTGCGGCGTCTCATTGCCCAAGACCGAGTCACTGACCGACTGGTCGCGTCGCCCGCTGACCGATAAGCAGATTGAGTACGCGATCGATGACGTCAAGTATCTGATCGTGGCCTATACCGAGATGATGAGCCGCCTGCGCGAGCTGGGCCGCGTGGACTGGGTGCTCGACGAGCTGCGCCCGCTGGCTGACGAGTCGCACTATCGCGCCGATCGCCACGAGGCGTTCCGCAAGGTCAAACGCATCAACTCGTGCAGTCGTCACCAGCTGGGTATCGCGCGCGAGCTCGCCGCCTGGCGCGAAGACCGCGCCGAGCGCCGCAACATCCCGCGCAAATGGGTCATGTCCGACGACACGCTGCTTGCGCTCGTTAAACGCAATCCCGTGCGCGTTGAGGAGTTCCGCAGCATTCGCGGTACCGATCAGTTGGGGGAGCGCGACGTGGACGGTGCGCTCATGGCCATCAAGCGCGGCGCAAGCTGCCCGCACGATCGCCTGCCGCTCATGGTGCGCGGGCATCGCCAGATCTCTCCGGAGTTGGAGAGCGTG
>CABUZF010000114.1 GCA_902495985.1 uncultured Collinsella sp. | reverse complement strand
CCCGCCGACGCCATGCTCGTCTACCTCAATGTGTACAACCAGGACCGCCTGCTGGATACGCCGACGGATATAGTCGTAAACCGCCTGTGCAAGATCTGGCGCGAGCTGGTTATTGCCGGCAAAAATGACGAGGACAAGGTCGATCTTGTCGAAGCACCGAGCGTCGACGAGGAAAAGGCGCCCGCCAAGTCCACCTCCGGCGTGCTCAACTTCTTTATGGGCAAGACCGTCTATTCGGCGGCTAACCCCCTGCGCATCGCCTTTATCCATGAGTTCCCCTGTGCGACGTCGAGCTGGGACAGCCTGCACGACCAAGGGCGTCAGTATCTCGATGAGCACTTTGGCGGTATCGTGCGCACCGAGGCGTTCGAGGACTGTCACGATCCGGATGTGTTCTACGCCGCCGTGGAAACGGCTGTCAAACATGGAGCAAACGTCATCTTCTCGACCTCGCACCGCCTGATGGAATACACGCTCAGGGCTGCCGTTGAGTATCCCCGGGTTCGGTTCCTCAACTGCTCTATCGGCCTTCCCCATCAAAGCGTCCGTTCGTACTTTGGCAAGATGTACGAGGCCAAGTTTCTGCTGGGCGCCCTTGCGGCCAGCATGGCGGACAACCACCGCATCGGTTACCACGCGTCGGTCTTCGCCTCGGGCGCACTCAGCGAGATCAACGCCTTTGCGATTGGCGCCTCGCTGCTCGACCCGCGCGCGCAGGTCATCCTCACCTGGGGCGATGTTCCCGCCGGTGGTCTTGCCGAAGCCATGTGCCGCGAAGGCGTAAGCGTCATGACCGGCGCTGACATGTCAAAGTCGCTCGAAGACCCAACGGCCTACGGGCTTCACCGCTTGGTCGACGGCAAAGTCACCGGCATCGCCATGCCCGTATGGAACTGGGGCCGTTACTACGAGCTCATCGTTCGCAGCCTTCTTCACGGCACGTGGGACGAGACCAGCGACGACAACCAAGTGCGCGCTGTCAACTACTGGTATGGCATGAGCTCCGGAGTTATCGACATCCGTTACGCTCCGGGCCTACCCTACCAAACGCGCAAACTCGTGCAGTTGCTCCGCAACGGCATTGTTGAGGGATCCATCAACCCCTTTGGCGGCGAGCTCCACAGCCAGAACGGCGTGGTACAGATCGAAGGCTTCCCTCCGCTTCCGAGCACGCAGATTGTCGAGATGAATTGGCTGGCGGACAACGTGGTAGGCACCATTCCGCAGCTTTACGATGAGCCGAAAGTCCCTGCCCTATGAAAATCCTTGCCATAGCCGATACCGAAGAACGATGCCTTTGGGAGTGCTTTCGCAAGGAACGCTTTGAGGGAGTCGACCTGATTTTGTCCGCCGGCGATCTGGACCCGGACTATCTTGAGTTTTTGGTTACGGTCATCAACAAACCGCTCATCTACGTGCGCGGCAATCACGATGACCGCTACGCACGTCATGCACCGGGCGGATGTATCTGCGTAGAAGACAGCGTGTACACGTACCGAGGGATTCGCATTGCAGGCCTTGGCGGGTCCATGCGTTATCGCGACGGCGCCAACATGTACACCGAACGCGAGATGTCCAAGCGCATGCGTAAGTTGTCGCGTAAGGTTAGGATGGTCGGCGGGTGCGACATTCTGCTTACCCATGCACCCGCCGCCGGTATGGGTGATCTGGACGACCTGCCGCATCGAGGGTTTGAGTGCTTTAACACGGCGCTTGACTCCTGGGGGCCCGACTATATGGTGCATGGGCATGTACACCAAAGCTACGGTTACGATTTTCAGCGCGAGCGGCAGCATGTGGGTGGAACGACGATCATCAACGCCTGCGGCTATACGCAGTTTGAGCTCGATCAGACGCGCTACCCCATCCGTGGCTGGCAGGCAGCCTGGCTCAATTCGCAAACCATGCGCCGCGAGCTCAAACGCCATGATGCCATCGAGTCCTCAACAGCCAGAACACCCTGGTAACCACCACAAAGGGGACACCGTCCCCTTTGTGGTGCTTTTGACGCGATAGCAAGAAACCCGGTCCTGCACAAGGCAGAACCGGGTTTCTTTAGCAATGCTTGCTTTGATCAGGCAGTAACTAGCAGTTACTCAGCCAGGAAGTCACGCTGGACAGCGGGATCGACCTTGACGCCAGGGCCCATGGTGGAAGACACGGAGATGGACTTGACATACTTGCCCTTAGCAGAAGAGGGCTTGACGCGCAGGATCTCAGTGTACAGGGCAGCGTAGTTCTCGACGAGCTGCTGCTCAGAGAAGGACTTCTTGCCCAGGGGCACGTGGCAGATGCCGTAGCGGTCGGCGCGGTACTCAACGCGGCCAGCCTTGAGCTCGGAGACCATCTTGGCGACGTCCATGGTCACGGTGCCGAGCTTGGGGTTCGGCATGAGGCCACGGGGACCAAGGATCTTACCGATGCGGCCAACCTTGGCCATCATGTTCGGCGTAGCGATAGCGGCGTCGAAGTTGATCTCGCCCTTCTGGATCTGGGCGACGAGCTCGTCGGAACCGATGATGTCGGCGCCGGCAGCCTCAGCCTCGCGGGCCTTCTCGCCCTCGGCGAAGACGGCAACACGAACGGTCTTGCCGGTGCCGTGGGGCAGGGAGATGGAACCACGGATGTTCTGGTCAGCCTTACGAGTATCGATGCCCAGACGGAAGTGGGCCTCGACGGTCTCGTCGAACTTGGCGGTGTCGAGCTCCTTGATGAGCTTGGCAGCCTGAAGGGGGGTGTAGAGCGTGGCGCGGTCGATCTTCTCGGCAGCGGCGTTATAGCTCTTACCATGCTTAGCCATGTGCATTACCTCCTGTGGTTAAACGGGCGTGAGCCCTCCCACATCGTATCGTGTGCCCTATTGCACACATTTAACGGGCGCCCCGATCGGAGCACCCGTCGTTACCATAAGAAATCGCTACTCAGCGATGGTGACGCCCATGGAACGGGCGGTACCGGCGATGATCTTCTTGGCGGCGTCAATGTCGTTGGCATTGAGGTCCGGCATCTTGATCTCGGCGATCTTGGTGAGCTGCTCCTGGGAGAGCTGACCAACCTTGTCGGCCTGGGGCTTAGCGGAACCAGACTTGAGGTTCAGCTCCTTCTTGATGAGGTGAGCCGCCGGCGGGGTCTTGGTGATGAAGGAGAAGGACTTATCCTCGTAGACAGAGATCTCAACGGGAATGATGTCGCCCTTCTTGTCCTGCGTCTCGGCGTTAAAGGCCTGGCAGAACTGCATGATGTTCACGCCAGCAGCGCCCAGGGCGGGGCCGACGGGAGGAGCGGGGTTAGCTGCACCAGCAGGAATCTGGAGCTTAATGACGTTGGCAACCTTCTTCTCAGCCATGGTCATTCCTTTCGAATCACGAGTGTGAAGTACTTGCTATATCGTAAGCACGCACGTGTTAGAAGCACTCCTGAGATGAGCAGTCACAGAAGAAGCACGCTCGCGCGAACGGACGAAAACTTAAGCGATGACAGCGACCTGGTTAAAGTCGAGCTCGACCGGCGTCTCGCGGCCAAAGATCATCAGCGTGACCTTGAGCTTGCCAGCCTCGGTGTTAACCTCGGAGACCTTGCCATCAAAGTCGGTAAGCGGGCCATCGGTGACGCGGACGGCCGTACCGACCTCAATATCAACCGAGGTGCGCTTGGGCGAATCGCCCTTACCGGGACGACGAGTCATCTTGTTGTACTCGTCGCGGGAAAGCGGAGCGGGCTTGCCGTTGCCGCCTAGGAAACCGGTGACGCCAGGCGTGTTACGAACACACGTCCAAGCATCGTCATCCATCTCCATGCGGACCAGGACATAACCCGGGAAGATCTTGGAATCCTTGGTCTCACGCTTGCCACCCTCTTTAATCTCGGTGACGCGCTCCATAGGAATCTCGATATCAAAGATACGGTCCTGCATGCCCATAGTCTCGATGCGATGCTCGAGATCGGACTTAACGCGGTTCTCGTATCCAGAGTAAGTGTGAACGACGTACCAACGCTTAGACATGGTTTAGCCCCTCAATCCAGAGAACAGAGCAAGAGCCTCGCCAAAGCCAGCATCGAGCAGAGCGATGACGACGCCGACGACGATCAGAGAAACGCAAACAACAACCGAGTAGTTCACGAGCTCCTTCTTATCGGGCCACGTGACACGCTTCATCTCGGACTTGACCGAAGCGAAATACTTCTTGGTGCGGGCGAAGAAACCAGGCTTCTCGTTCTTCTTGGACTTCGCAGCCTTCTCGTTCTTCTTGGCAACGGCCTTCTTGGCCTCAACCTTGGAGTTGGCGGCAGCTTTGTTGGCAGGTGCCGGCTGCTGAGCCTTCTTCTTGTTCTTCTTGTTGGCCATTTGGGTTACCTCCGCGCAATGCGCTTATACATGAGTAAACCGTAAGCCCCCAAGTGGGAGCTTACGGAATAATGACTGGCACGCCAGGAAGGACTCGAACCCTCAACACTCGGTTTTGGAGACCGATGCTCTACCAATTGAACTACTGGCGTATGTGACTAGAGACTAGCGAGTCTCTTTGTGCAGCGTGTGGTGACGGCACCAGGGGCAATACTTCTTGATCTCCATACGATCAGGCATGGTCGACTTGTTCTTGGTGGTCGTATAGTTGCGGCGCTTGCACTCAGTGCACGCAAGAGTAACTAGAGTACGCATGTATCCTGAACCTTTCATTTCCGCCCCGTACGGGCACGAGTTGTTACTTTATCAGCTCCACGTAAGTGCTGTCAATGAAAACCTCGAGTCAATTGGTTCTCGGTGGATCCATTCATATTTGGAACACATCAATGAAACCATCGAGAGCTAATCGACGGTGCATCCAGGACCATTATCGATCCTCTCGACACCAGCAACGGCTCAATATCCATTGCAGAAAAGAACCCGGCACCCATATAAGTGCCGGGTTCTCTAAGTCAGCTATATCAAAGAGCTAATTTACTCAATGATCGTGGAGACGATGCCCGAACCGACGGTGTGGCCACCCTCGCGGATAGCGAAGCGCAGGCCCTCCT
>CABUZF010000113.1 GCA_902495985.1 uncultured Collinsella sp. | reverse complement strand
TGTCCTTGAGCATGACGGCCGTCGACAGGTTGTAACGGTGGTTGCTGCCGCCGCCAATCTCGACCGCGGCCTTCTCAAAGACGCGCATGCCCGGCGTGGTCTTGCGCGTATCGACGAGCACGGTCTTGGTGCCCTCGAGCGCCGCGGCCATCTGGTGCGTATAGGTAGCGATACCGCTCATGCGCTGCAGGTAGTTGAGTGCCACGCGCTCGCCCGAAAGCAGCACGCGCGCGTCGCCGCGCACCTGACCCACATGGTCGCCGGCGTGCACCTCGTCGCCATCGGCAACGTCGAGCAGCACCGAGCTCTGCGAATCCAGCAGTTCAAAGGTGCGGGCAAACACATCCAAGCCGGCGATGATGCCGTCGGCCTTGGCGATAAGCTCCACCGTGGCGGGACGCGCCGTGGGGCACACGCTCACCGTGCTCACGTCCTCAAAGGTAATGTCCTCGCGCAGAGCCTGCAGAATCAGATCATCGACGACGAGCTTCATGGTAATGGGATTCATGGTCTACTCCTCCACGGCCTGCGTGCCGGCGGCACGGGCCAAATCATCGATTGCCAGAGGGTCGGCGCCCAGGGCGCGATGACGGCCATCGAGCGCGGGATCGCCCGCCTGCTCCACGGCCAGCGACTCGCCGGTACGCATGTACCACGCGGCGCGACGACCCCAGACCAGCGCCTCGAGCAGGCTGTTTGATGCAAGGCGGTTTTTGCCGTGAACGCCGTTGCAGGCCGTCTCACCCGCGGCGTAGAGCTCGGGCATCGAGGTGCGGCCGTCCTTGTCGACCCATACGCCGCCCATAAAGTAGTGTTGCGTGGGCGTGACGGGGATGGGCTCGTCCAGGATGTCGCGGCCGTCCTCCAGGCAGCGCGCGCGGATATTGGCAAAGTGCCCGGTCACCACGTCGCGCTCGACGGGGGCAAAGCTCAGCCACTCGTGCTCGGTACCGTCCTGCTTCATCTGCTCGCGAATAGCGGCGGCGACAACGTCGCGCGGCTGAAGCTCGTCGGTAAAGCGCTCGCCGGCGGCATTGAGCAGAATCGCGCCCTCGCCGCGGCAGCTCTCGCTGATCAGGAAGGTGCGGCCCGGCTGCGGCGAGAACAGTCCCGTGGGGTGGATCTGCACGTAGTCCAGGTGCTCCATCTTAATGCCATGCCCCTGAGCGATGTAGCAGGCGTCACCGGTGAGCTGCGGGTAGTTGGTGGAGTGATCGTACACGCCGCCGATGCCACCCGTCGCCCACAGCGTATGGCGGGCATGGATCTTAAACGGCTTACCGGCATGCACGCCCTCGGCGGCATTTGCCAGCTCGTCGGCGGGGCGAACCGAGTTGTCCTCGTCCACGGAAACGGCGACGACACCGGCACACACCGTGGCGCCGTCACGCTCGCCCGTCAGGATGTCGGTCATGGCCACGTGCTCCAAAATCTGCACGTTATCCAGCTTGCGAACGGCCTGGAGCAGCTTGGTCGTAATCTCCTTGCCGGTAATATCGGCATGGAAGGCGATGCGCGGACGGCTGTGCGCGCCCTCGCGGGTAAAGTCGAGGCTGCCGTCGGCCTTGCGCTCAAAATCCACGCCCATCGCTAGCAAGTCGTTGATGACCGAGCGGCTCGAGCGAATCATGATGTCGACGCTCTCGCGGCGGTTCTCGTAGTGGCCGGCGTGCATGGTGTCCTCAAAGAAGGCATCGTAGTCCGAGCCCTCGGGCAGCACGCAGATGCCGCCCTGCGCGAGCATCGAATCGCACTCGTCGACAGCGCCCTTGGAAAGCATGATCACGCGCGTGCTCGTCGGCAGGTTGAGAGCTGCGTACAGGCCTGCCACGCCGCAGCCGGCAATGACGACGTCGCACTCCATATCGGGGTATTGCTTGGTTTCCACAGGAATCCTCTCCCTTGAATGTGACATAAGGGACTGCCCCTCATGCCACATTGTTCTAGCGTGCTGCGTACTCGAGCATACGGTCGAGCGTGAGCTTGGCCTGATCGGCGGCCTCGTCCGAGACGCCGATCTGCACCTCGCCCTCGCCCGTCTCCAGGCAGCGCACGAGCTTTTCGAGCGTGATGAGGTCCATGTTGACGCAGGTGGGCTACACCGCGGGGATGTAGAACTTCTTGCCGGTGCCCTGGCAGCGGCGCTCGAGCTCGTAGAGCACGCCGCGAACCGTCACGACAATGAACTCGCTCGCGTCGGACTCCTCGGCATACTTGATGATGCCGGCGGTGGAGCCGATGTAGTCGGCCTCGGCCAGGACGTTAGCCTTGCACTCAGGATGCGCCAGCACGAGCGCGTCGGGGTGGGCCTCCGTCGCGTCGACGATCTGCTCGACGGTGATGACGTGGTGGCGCGGGCAGTAGCCCTTGTTGAGGATGACGTGCTTTTGCGGCACCTGCTCGGCTACGAAGCGGCCCAGGTTCTGGTCGGGAATGAACAGGACGTGCTGCTGCGGCAGCTCGAACACGATCTTGACGGCGTTGGAACTGGTGACACACACGTCACTCCAGCTCTTGATCTCAACCGTGGAGTTGACGTAGCACACCACGGCAAGGTCGTCGCCGTACTCGGCGCGGGCGGCGTCGACCGTCTCGCGCTTGACCATATGAGCCATGGGACAATCCGCGCCCGGCTCGGGCAGCAGCACGGTCTTGGTGGGGTTGAGCAGCTTGGCGCTCTCGCCCATAAACTCCACGCCGCACAGCACGATGGTCCGCTGTGGCAGGCTCTTGGCGAGCTTGGCCAGGTAGAAGCTATCGCCGACGTAATCAGCCACGGCCTGCACCTCGGGCGCCACGTAATAGTGCGCCAGAATCACCGCGTCACGTTGGGTTTTTAGTTGCTGAATGGCCTCGACGAGCTCTGCGGGCACCAGTGCCGCGCGCTCCGTTGCCGTCGTTGCCGATGCTAGGCCGGCCGCGATATCGCGTGCAAGCTCCGACGCATCCATGTTCGCGCTCTGTGCCATCAAGGCCCCTCTCTTTTGGCGAATCTTGGGGCTTTAGTATGACACCTAGGTTTACAGCTGACAAGACAGCTGTAAACCTAGGTGTAAAGTTGAAATAAAGATTCAATCATGTGGCAGGTCCATTTTCGAACTGACAAGCTGAGGATAGCCGAGCTCTCAATAGCGCAGGAGGCATCTTTCGCCACCGCAATACCGCTCGGCGCGAGTTGCACGACGCGGGGCGCAAATGGGACACGCCTCCGCGAGCGGTCCGCACCCAATGTGGCAAAATCGAACTACTAAGGAGGCTCAGAATGCTCAAGATTATTGCCTGCGACGATGATGTCGCTTTTCTAGATAGACTGCACCGGATGATCGACCGTTGGTCGACCGAAACGGGCACGGCGGTCGATGTTGCGCTCGTCACGCGCGGCGAGGACCTGCTGGCCCGCCATGCCGCGTCGCGTGCCGACATCATTCTGCTCGACATGATCATGCCGCTCGTCAACGGCATGGACACCGCGCGCGAATTGCGCCAGGCCGATACCGCCGTGCGCCTGGTGTTCCTCACCTCATCGCCCGAGTTTGCACTGGAGTCCTACGAGGTCCGTGCCTTCGACTATCTGCTCAAGCCCGTGACTTACGAACGCCTGGCGCAGTTGCTCGACGAGCTTTCGAGCATGCGCCCGGCGGCAACCGACGAGCTCGTGATCAAAACTTCCTTTGGCTACCACGCCCTGCGCCTGTCCGACATCGAATATGCCGAGGCGCGCAACAAGCACGTGGTCTTCCACCTGCGCGACGGACGCGATATCGAGGCACTCGAGTCGTTCCGCAGCGTCGAGGACCGCTTGGAGCAAAACGGAGTCTTCTTTAAATGCCACCGCAGCTACCAGGTCAACCTGCGCAATATCGATCACTTTGACCGCACGGACATCGTCATGCGCTCGGGTGCGTGCATCCCGCTTTCGCGCAGCTGCAAGCAGGGATTCCAAGACGCCTACTTTGCGGTTCGCTTTGAGGGTGGGAGACACTGATGGTCTCCTCGGTCGAAATGGTCCTTTGGGCAATCCACCACGCCACGACGCTGCTCTTTGGCGTCTTTGCCTCGGCGGCGCTATGCGGTGTCGAGCTCAATCGACGCCATGCGCTCGAGCTGGTGGTCGTTACCATTCTGACCGGCACCGCCTTCTCAATCGCCAACGTCGTTGGCGGCGAACTATTTGCCCGCCAGGCTTATCCACTTGTCGTGCACCTGCCGCTTATCGTCTACCTGTGCGCGCGCTACCGCCTGAGTCCGCTGCTTGCCGCGCTCGGCATTACGAGTGCCTATCTGAGCTGCCAGTTCAGCAATTGGATGGGTATCGCCGCATTTGCCGCAACCGATTCTCAGATTGCGTACTATCTGGCACGCATCGCTACCACGCTCGGCGTCTTTACCGTCCTGCTACATTGGGCCAGCGACATTGGACCCCGCCTGGCAATTAAAAGCCCCACCGAGCTGGGCATCCTTTTAATCCTGCCGCTCGTCTATTACGTCTTTGACTATGCCACCAACGTCTACACCACGCTGTTCCACTCGGGCTCGGTGGTGACGGTTGAGTTTTTGGCCTTTGCGCTCTGCGCCTTCTACCTTATGTTCCTCGCCGTCTACCTGCGTGAATACGAAGAAAAGGAAACCGCCGAGCGAGAGCGCTGGATGCTCGAAACCCGCGACAGCGCCGCCATTAAAGAGCTCGAGGCCTGGCGTCAATCTGGGCGCGAGCTGTCGATTCTTCGCCACGATATGCGCCACTTCCTACGCGGCCTGGCCGCTTTAATTGAGGAGGGCCACACCGACGAGGCGCTCAAACGCATCGACGAACTCTGCGAAGCTGGCGACCGCACCGCCGTACGCCGCTTCTGCGCCAACGAGACCGTAAACATCGCGCTTTCGTCATTTAACTCGGATATCAATAGAAACGGCATTATCGCTAACCTGCGCGCCGCCGTACCCGAGAGCGTCCATGTAGCCGACGTCGATCTGTTTAGCGTGCTCTCGAATGCCCTGGACAACGCCATCGTCGCCGCGAGCGCCGCTCCCCAGGGCAAGCGATTT
>CABUZF010000112.1 GCA_902495985.1 uncultured Collinsella sp. | reverse complement strand
TGTACCAAATCATCGTTTGTCAACAAAAATGCACTTGAAAGTCTGTTCCCCACAGCGACCGTAACCGAATACCAATCCGACGATGAAGCGTTCGACGCCCTCAGGAAGGGAACGGCACATTGCATCGTCGCTCCCAGCTCACGCGTAAAAACCATCGGTGACCGTTACGATCTCGAGGACTGCGAGACGACCGAGCTCCCTGACACCTGTGAGCTCTCGTGCTGGATTTCGCGCGGAAAACCCGAGCTGTTGGGAATCATCAACAAGGGCATCATCAATGCCGGAGAATCGCTCTCCGCAAGCAATTTCTCCTCCACGTCGTACACGGCCCAGGAATCCAACACGCTTCAATTCCTTTACCGCAACCGCACCGCCATTGCAGCTACCCTCATCGGTATGTTGTCGGTCGGCATCGTCCTGCTCATCTGGGCGCTCGTGCGCGCTCGAACCGAGCGCAAAAAAGCCGATGCTGCCAACGCTGCTAAGACGGCATTCCTCACGCGCATGAGCCACGACATCCGCACGCCGCTCAACGGCATCCTAGGCCTTATCGAGATCGAGGAATTGAAGGAAGGCGATATGCAAGTCGCCCGCGAGAGCCGTGCCAAGGCGCGCGTTGCCGCCAATCACCTGCTCTCGCTGATCAACGACATCCTCGAGATGGGCAAAATCGAAGACCGCAAGCTAACACTGGAACATGCGCCTTTTAACCTCAAAGAGCTCTGTGACGATACGCTGGTGCTGTGCAAGCTCCGCGCGTCCAGTAACGGCATCACCATGCAGGACAATAGTCCGCCGTACGCCACGGGGCCATACATGATCGGCAGTCCCACCCATATCCGACAGATCATGATCAACCTGTTAGACAACAGCATTAAGTACAACAAGCACGGCGGCTCCGTCACCTTTAGTTCACAGACCAAGCCACTCGATAACGGACGCGCGCTCTTTTGCTTTAGCGTTTCGGATACCGGCATTGGCATGGCTCCCGAGTTTTTAAAGCATATCTATGAGCCGTTTGCCCAAGAAGGTGACGATGCGCGCAGCAAGTTCCAAGGAGCCGGCATGGGCATGCCAATCGTCAAGTCGCTTATTGAACTGATGGGCGGCACCATCGAAGTCACCAGCGAACTCCATGTGGGCACCACGTTCTACGTGGAAATTCCGCTCGATATCGACAAGAACCCCCGGGCGCGGGCGAATACGGTCGAGAGGGCGCTCGACTGCTCGCTCGCCGACATGAACGTGCTGCTCGCCGAAGACAACGAATTGAATGCCGAGATTGCCCAGACGCTGCTAGAATCCGAGGGCGTCGTGGTCACCCGCGCCGTCAACGGCAACGAAGTCGTCGATCTGTACCTGTCTCATCCCGCCGGCAGCTTCGATGCGATCCTGATGGACATTATGATGCCGGACATGGACGGTTACGAGGCAACCCGCGCGATTCGCCTGAGCGAGAAGGTCGATGCAGCCGATATCCCCATCATCGCGCTCACCGCCAATGCCTTTGCCGAGGACGCCAAGGCGGCACACGACGCCGGCATGAACGCCCATCTGTCCAAACCGCTCGACTTTAACAAGCTCAAAAACATACTCGCCCGCATCAAGAAAAACGGATCCGTTTCGCTATAGTTTGTGCTCAACCACCACGCACGACCAGAAAGGAAGCCAACGATGTTTAGGCCCTTACGTCGAAAGAAACGCGCCATCACTGACGAGGAAGCGCGCGAACTGCTCGCTACCTGCAAGCGCGGCGTCTTTGCCGTCAACGGCGACGATGGCTACCCGTACGCCATTCCCGTCAACTACTTCTTTGACGCCGAGCACGACAAGATTTATTTCCACGGCGCCAAAGCCGGCCACAAGGTCGACGCACTCAAGCGCGATGACAAGGTCTGCTTTACCGTTTACGGCAACGAGTGGTACAAGGACGGTGACTGGGCTCCCTACGTTATGAGTACCGTGGTCTTTGGCCGCTGTCGCCTGGCGAACGACACTCCCGCGTTTATCGAAGACAAAGTCCGCCAGCTCGCCCTTAAGTACTACCCTTCCGCCGAGGAAGTCGAAGAGGAAATCGCCAAGGACATTAAGGGCGTCCAGCTCTACGAGATTACGATTGAGCATCTCTGCGGCAAGCAGATTCAGGAAAAGTAAGCCCCTCAGCAGGCCTCATCAATAACAATATGGCCTGGTTCCAACCCACCTTGGAACCAGGCCATATGCTTATAGAGCGTCGGCGGCTATGTGCGCAAGCGCCTCAATGAGCTCCTGCGAGCTCACGGGTTTACTCAGTTGCGCGTTCATGCCCGCCTCACGCGAAAGCCTGCGGTCGTCGGCAAAGGCGTTGGCGCTCACGGCGATAATCGGCGTGGTCGCGGCATCCTCGCGATCGAGTGCTCGAATCTGACGTGTGGCCTCAAGGCCATCGATGCCCGGCATCATGATGTCCATCAACACCACGTCGTACTCGTGCGGCGCGCTCGCGGCAAACATCTCGACGGCAGACTCACCATCCTTAGCATGCGTCACGACGGCACCGGCACGGCTGAGCGTAAACTGCGCGATCTCGGCATTCAGATCGTTATCCTCTACGAGCAAAACGCGCAAGCCCTGGAGTGCATCGCCGTCTCCCGCGTCCACGCGCACAACCTGAGGAATCTCGGAGCGCTTGCATTTCTCGAACGGCAGGCGGATGGTAAACGTCGTCCCCTGCCCCAAGACGCTCGTAAAGCTCATGGTTCCGCCCATAAGCTCGACCAACTGTTTGGCAATAGGCGCCCCCAGGCCAGTTCCCGATGAAGCGTCTTCCACCTGTTGCTCCTCGCGGCAAAACGGCTCGTAGAGGTGCCGTTGGAACTCCTCGCTCATGCCAATACCGTTGTCGGCGATCGTGTATTCATAGACGGGGATGCCATCCGCTGGCTCCACCTCGCGGCACACCAGGCGAACATAGCCGCCCTGGCGGTTGTACTTGACGGCATTGCCGGCAATATTGAGCAACAAGCGCTTGAGGTGCGTCACGCTCACCCGCGCATAGGGATGATTAAGCGTCTGCTGGTCGCAGATAATTGTCACCAGACGCTCCTCGGCCTGGCGCTCCAAAATATCGCGCACCTCGTGGTTGAGGGTCGCCAAGTTTGTGGGAACAAGCTCCAGATCGACCTGCCCGCTCTCCAGGCGGCTCATATCCAGAGCCTCGTTGGCAAGGTCGAGCAGCAGTCCCGATGCCGTCCAGATCTTTGAGCGGCACTCGGTCTGCTTTTGCAGATCGTCCGCATTGGCATCGCCGACCTCAACCATACCGCGAATGCCGTTGATGGGCGTGCGCAGATCGTGGCTCATGCGACGCAAAAACTCCGTCTTTGCCGAGTTGGCAGACGAGGCCTCACGCGCTGCCTTTGCCAGCTTGTCGCCATAGTCGCGCTCCTGCTGCAGCAAGTCCGTCAAACGTCGACGATCAGCGCGGCGACGCACCATCACAACAACGGCTATAACACCGCTGTAGAGCACCAGCACGCCGGCAGCAACAGCCGCGACGACCTCAAAGTAGCGCCGCGCCGAGGCATAGGTGTACACGTAGAACCCGCGCGCTTTTCCAAATGTGCCCAAATACCACTCGCCGCCGGCGTTGACCAGTCGGACTTTGCCGGGCAGGCATCGATCCTTAATACCGTCGACAATAAAGACATCCGTTGCAGGCAGATTGAATACGCCTAATATGGTGGGTTCAACGGCATTGGTCGCAACGACCTTGCCATCGCTTTCGATCACGATATTGCCACTGTCGATGGTCTCATAACCACCGAGCAGGCTCTGCAGTTTGAGCGTATTGCTTGCAACTGCCTTCGCGCTCTGATGCCTGACCGCGATAACGATGCCCTCGTCATCTTGCCGGGTCACGCAACCAATGTCTGCAACCGAATCATCCGAAAGCGTAATGCGGGCGGTATAGGACTTAAGCGGATGGGCTGCCACCTCCAGCACGGGTGCTTCCTTGAGATACGTAGCGAGCGACTCGTAGCCCACGCCATCCGTCGAGGACTCGGACACCAAATTGCCCGATGCGTCCGTCACGATCAGTGCGCTCACGTTGAACTGGTCGGCATATTGCTCCAGCATGGCGTTATCCACCGAACCGTCGCGCTCCATATCGCGCGCTGTCTCTCCGGCGATCTCCATAACGCGAATCAGGTTTTTGGTCGTATAGGCGCTGTTGAATGCATCGTAGGAAAGGCTCTGCGTCGCCACGTAATCGACAACGTCGGCAAAGCGCTGCTCGGCCTGAGCTGTCGTGTAGCCGTAGCTCATCATGCCGGCAACAACCGAGAGCGCTATCCCCAGCAGGGCGACAAGGAGCCATGCCCCTGTCGAACGATTGCCCCGCTCCTGAGCGGCGTGGTCGGGTGCATCGATCATGACAGGCCCTCCATATTCAAAAATGGCGAAGGGTCATCAAAGTACTTTGACACCAGACGTTCCATGGTGCCATCGACAAGCATTTCTTGGTAGGCATGAGTGAGCTTAACGTCGATGCCACGCGTATCGTTGATATCGAAAGCGGTGCCCAAACCAACCTCTAGCAGCGGCTCATCCAAAATGCGATACGTTACGCCATAGTCTTTTTCGTAGGTGAGCAGCGAGGACTCATGCGCGGCGATGGCGTCGACCAGACCTTCGACGAGCGCCGGGTTCAGGTATGAGCGGTCCGAAAAGCAGTAGAGCTCTTTGATCTGCGGAACGTTTTCATTTGTATGATTGAGCAAAATGTCCTCGGGCTTGGTGGTGGACTGGACCGCCACGACCTTATCCTCAAGATCGGCAAGCGTGTAGATATCGCTCTGGGGATCGACCGCGACCACCTGGCGGCTCGCAAGGTACGGGCCGGCCCAACGATACTCGTTTTCGCGACCCGTCATGCTAAAACTGCCCATGACGCAATCGAGCTCGCCGCTCGCCAGCAGCTCTTTCTTCTTTTCCCAGTCGATCAGCTGGTATTTTGGCTTATAACCAATGCGGGCCAAAGCCTCGGTCAATATCTCGACATCCAGGCCAAC
>CABUZF010000111.1 GCA_902495985.1 uncultured Collinsella sp. | reverse complement strand
ATCTGCGGGAGCGGCTTCGATATGCATGCAGCCGCCGACCAGGCGTGCGCGGACCTGAGCCAGGTCAAGATTGTGCAGGTAATCCTCGCAGGCGCGGATTAGATTGACCTTCTCGCGCGTAAGCTCCTCGCCCGTGGGGACGCGGGTGGCAAGACATGCTCCCGCCGGCAGGTTCCAAACGGGATAGCCCCATGCGCGCAGCAGCTCGCGCTCTTCGTCCTTGGTAAAGCCGACCTCCATAAGGGGTGAGCGTACGCCGAGCTCTTCTGCCGCACGCATGCCGGGGCGGTAGTCACCGCGATCGCTTGCATTGCTGCCATCGATGACGGTGGGAAAGCCGAGCGACTTAGCGTGGTTGACGATGGCGGTAAAGCCGGCGTGCTTGCAGTGGTAGCAGCGATTGGCATCGTTGCAGGCTACTTGGGGGAGCTGCAGCTGATCGACCGAAAGATTGAGCACGGGGAGCTTAAAATGCGCCCCTTCATTGGCTTGTCCATCAACGGACCGCTAAAACGAAGCCTGTTCGGGCGTGCCGATGAGCGGCGTGGTGAGATGGACGAGGAGGGTATTGGTAGGCATGATGCGGGCGCATACGGCGGCCAAAAAGCTGCTGTCAACGCCGCCGGAAAACCCGATAGCCACGCGCCCGTATGCCAAAAGCAGCTGCTCGAGCGCCGATAGCTTGTCTTGAAGCTCCTCTGCGGGTGCCGCGGTGTCTAAAATCATGAAACGTTCCTTATCGTTGAGTACTCGATCGAAAACTATAATCCTAATGCGTTACTTGCCATAAGACTTCTATCTGTGTAACGAAAGTGCAATATGGTATATACGTTATATACAAGTTGCCAAATGCGGTAGAGTTGCAGCAACGCGACAGCGAGAGTCGATGGGGGACCGATATGATCAAGGCTGTTATTTTTGACATGGATGGAACGCTGGTTGATACCGAGCGCCTGGGGATTAGGGCCTGGAAGGCAGGCGCCGCTGAACTGGGGCTCGCGATTGATGATGCGCTGATCCATCAGTTTATCGGTCGCACGCTACCCGATGTCATGGACATCCTCGATAAGCATTACGGAAGCCACGAAACCACCGAGGCGGTCTATGTCCGCCACAAGGAGATTCGCGACGAGATGGTCAAGACCGAGCTGGAGCTTAAGGCCGGCGCCGCCGAGTGCCTAGACGAGCTGCTGGCTGCGGGCTATCACGTGGGTCTAGCGACGTCGTCGCGCCTCGTTACGGCCGAGCGCAACCTTAAGATGGTCGGTCTTTTTGACAAGTTTGAAACGGTAACGTGTGGCGAGGACGTCGTGCACGGCAAGCCCGACCCCGAGATGTATCTGCTCGCCTGCGAGCGCGCGGGCTTTGCTCCCGAGGAATGTGCCGTGGTCGAGGATTCGCGCAACGGCTGCGTCTCGGGCATTACGGCCGGATGTCATGTCTTTGCCGTTCCCGATATCGTGCCGCTGCCGCAGGACGTGGTGGATGGCTGCGAGGCCGTGCTCGATACGCTGTTCGATCTGGCGGCGGCGGTCAAGGCCATGCGCTAGACAATTGTGGCGTTGAAACGAGCAATTGCTCACGTTTGCGCTTAAACAAAAGGGGTCCGGCAATGGTCGGGCCTCTTTTGCTTGAGCGGCGACTTAGCATACTTGCGGTCGTGCTATAGATACGCACCGAGGTTGATGGCCGTGGCGTCGGTCTGGCTGCTTGCCTGGGTGCTGGCGCGTTCCAGCAGGAACGGCCGCACGAGTTCTTGGCGGTTGATGTCCTCGATGGCCGTGACCGCGGTGACGGTGCGCGCGGCAGAGCTGACGTGGATATGCCTGGTCTTTGTCGGGACCTTGTTCTCGATTTGCTCCATGAGCAATTGAACGCCCTTGCGGCCAATCTCGTAGCCCGGGGGCGCTACCGTAGTGAGCGGGACCGATCCGCTCCAAGCGAGCGGGTTGCCATCGCAACCTGCTACGCGTACTTGCCCGGGTACAGAGATGCCCTTGTCGACCAGCGCCGAGATAACGCCCGAGGCCAACACGTCGGTCAGGCCGACGACAAAATCGGGGCGTTCGTTCGCGGGGCGCTCGGCGATCTGGGTGCCGATGCCGTAGCCGTCGGCGGCGGTATTCCATTCGCCGGCGTCGATGACTTCGATCTTGATATCGGGGTGTAGGGCGAGCGCCTTATGAATGCCAAGGACGCGCAGGGTGAGTTGCATAAATGCTGCTCTACCCACAACGGTGATATGGCGTGCACCGCGGGCGATGGCGAGTTCGGCAATGATGCGCCCCTGGGCCTCGTTATCGGCCGCTACGTAGTAGCCGGGCTCGGAGCAATGGATGTCCAGGTGGACGATCGGCACGGGCATCTTGGCCATGGCGGGGTGCCAATCGGGGGATGCCATGGGCTGAACCATGACGCCGGACATTTGGGTGCCCATAAAGTAACGCAGGTAATGGTCCTCGAGAATATCGTCGTTATCGGCGTTGGCGATGAGCAGGTCGTAGCCGTGCTTACGGGCCTCGTTGTGGGCGCCGCTGGCGATTTGGAGCGAAAAGCCGTGATCGAGACGGGGGAGCACCAGGCCAAAAGACTTGGTGGCGCCGCCCGCGAGCTGACGAGCGCTTTGGTTGGGCAGGTAGCCAAGGCGATTGATGGTCTCGTTGATGAGCTTGAGGGTCTCGGGGAGTAGCTTTTCGGGGTGGTTGAGCGCGTTGGAAACCGTGCCCAGCGAAACCCCGGCCTCGCGCGCGACGTCGCTGATTTTTACCTTTTCCATAGCGGCCCCTTTGATGCGTTTCAAGTACAAGCCAGATTGTAGCATCCCAAACCTGCCAAAAAGGGATAGGTTTATTTTGGCAGGTTTTATCTGGGGAAACGCTGTTGCCAACGCGACCACCACGAAGGGGGCAGGCACCTTTGTGGTGGTTTGGACCGGCTGGACGTGTGTGCATCGGGTGGTATCTAAGTTGAGATACCACATCTGGTATATCAGCTTGCGCCTGCGTGAGTACAATACTCGAACGTTATGCGTCTCAGCGCCCCTTGTGCGTGGACGTCTTGCAGTCACGCGAACGAAGGGATTTATCTTATGTGCGGAATCGTCGGCTACACCGGCTCTGATATTGCAAAGAACATCCTGGTCACGGGCCTCAAGCGTATGGAGTATCGCGGCTATGACTCCTCGGGCGTCGCGCTCGAGGTGGGCGAGGGCGCCGCGGCGCACCTCGACGTCATCCGCCGCGTGGGCAAGGTCGCGGGCCTAGAGAGCGAGCTTTCCAACATCGACAGCGACGCTACCTGCGGTATCGGCCACACCCGTTGGGCCACCCACGGCAAGCCCTCTGTCGTTAACGCTCACCCCCACACCAGCTGCGACGGTCGTATCGCCATCGTCCACAACGGCATCATCGAGAACTTCGCCGAGCTGCGCGAAGAACTGGAGGGCCGCGGCCATCACTTTAAGAGCGAGACCGATACCGAGGTCTTCGCGCATCTGATCGAAGAGGCTTATGTCGAGACGCACGACCTGATGGCCTCCGTGCGCGAGGCTTGCACCCACGTGGTCGGTGCCTATGGTCTGGCCGCCGTGTGCGCTGACGAGCCCGGCGTGATCGCCGTGGCCCGCAAGGATTCCCCGATCGTAGTCGGCGTGGGCGAAACCGGTTCCTATGTTGCTTCCGATGTCATCGCGCTCATCGACGCCACCCGCGATGTCGTGGTGCTCGAGGACGGTCAGTTTGCCAAGCTCACGCCCGCAGGCGTCGAGTACACCGACGAGGCTGGCAACGTTATCGAGCCCAAGGTCACCCACATCGACTGGGACCTGGACATGGCAGAAAAGGGCGGTTATCCCGACTTTATGCTCAAGGAAATCCACGAGCAGCCGCGCGTCGTGCGCGACACGCTGGTCGGTCGTATGACGCCGGCCGGCGAGCTTGACATCGACGAACTGGGCCTTTCGCTCGAGGAGCTCAACGATATCGATCGCGTCTACGTGATCGCCTGCGGCACCAGCTACCATGCTGGACTCATTGCTAAGAATCTCATTGAGGGCTGGGCTCGCATCCCCACCGAGGTTGAGGCGGCCAGCGAGTTCCGCTATCGCAATCCCATCATCACGCCGACGACGCTTGTCGTGGCCGTGTCCCAGTCGGGCGAGACGGCCGACACCCTTGCCGCCATTCGCGACGCGCGCATCAAGGGCGCCAAGGTCTTCGGCATCACCAACGTGGTGGGCAGCCCCGTGGCGCGTGAGAGCGACGGCGTCATCTACACCAAGGCCAACAAGGAGATCGCGGTCGCCTCGACCAAGAGCTTCATCGGCCAGGTCGTGAGCCTTACGCTGCTGGCTTTGCTGTTGGCGCAGGTTAAGTACCGTCTGACCACAAAGCAGGCGCGCATGCTGTTCCGCGAGCTTTCCGATACGGCCGAGCAGATCCAGTGGATTTTGGATACCCAGACCGAGGCCGTTCATGAGGCCGCCCTGCTGTGCAAGGACGCGCAGTCGGCGCTGTTCGTGGGCCGCGGCATGGGTGCCGCTATTTCCTACGAGGGCGCGCTCAAGCTCAAAGAGGTCAGCTACTTGCACGCCGAGGCCTACGCCGCCGGCGAGATGAAGCACGGCCCCATTGCCCTGATTGACCCGGGTTTCCCTGTCATCGCTGTGGCCACCAAGAGTGCCACCTACGACAAGACCGTGTCGAACCTTATGGAGTGCAAGGCGCGCGGCGCCAAGGTCATCGTCGTTGCCACCGAGGGCGACGAGGAGATCAACAAGATCGCCGACTGCATCATCCGCGTGCCGGCAGTCCGCGACGTGTTCAGCCCCATCACGGCGAGCGTCCCGCTGCAGCTGCTCGCCCGCGAGGTCGCCATCCTGCGCGGCTGCGACGTCGACCAGCCCCGTAACCTGGCCAAGAGCGTCACGGTAGAGTAGTTGGTTCCGCCGTTCTAGCGACTAAGGCCCGGCTCCGCATCAAGACGGAGCCGAGCCTTTTTTGCATTTGACCAGATAAAACCCGCCAAAATGAACCTGTCCCTTTTTGGCAGGTTAGCGGAGCTT
>CABUZF010000110.1 GCA_902495985.1 uncultured Collinsella sp. | reverse complement strand
CTGGGGGTGCGGAAAGCTCACGTCACCCGTAGAACTCGTGACATAGTTGAGCACAAAGGCCTGGTAGCCGCGATCCAAAAATGCAAACGCCACCGGGTCCTGCTCGTGCGGAGCGATATGCGTAAACCCGCCTCCGCCGCAGATGATCACCGCGGGGCGGCGGCCATTCGGTTTATCGGGCAGCGGCTCGGCACCCAAATACGTAAACGTCGCCGGATAATCCTCGGTCGGCTCCTCGCCCCACAGCGCATGGTTCTCGACAATCATATGTGCTCCCTTCGCGCAAATTATGCGCCCTTGTTTTTCGCCTTCAAGCGTACCCCACTTGAACCCGTGGCGCAGAAACACTCCGGCAATAAGTTTCCCTTCAACTGATATATCACATAATCCCAGTTCAGAGGTATCGTTGAGCAGCGTAGAATAGGGGCGTTGACCAAGCCGCGAAACACATGTGAAACGTTTCCGGCAAACCAAACGCGCGATATGCGCCTATTTAAGTTGGAGGCAACTATGGGTCTGCTCGATTCGCTTAAGTCCACCTTCACCTCGACCGGCGAGGCGTCCGTTCCGCCCGCAGCAAGCTTCGCTACCCGCGAAGGCGTCATCTATGCCCCCGTCAACGGCGTGCTCGTCAACCTGAACGAGGTTCCCGACGAGACGATCGCCTCGGGCATGCTTGGCCAGGGCTATGGCATCGAGCCCATTACCGGCACCATCTATGCGCCCGCCAACGGCCGCATCGGTGCCACCACTGTCACCAACCACTCCATCGGCATGATTACCGAGGACGGCCTGCGCGTGTTCATCCATGTTGGCCTGGGCACCGTGGAAATGAACGGCAAGGGTTTTGCCCGCTTTGTCGAGATGGGCGATGTGGTCAAGGCAGGCCAGCCGCTCATCAGCTTCGACCGCGAGGCCATTAAGGCCGCTGGTCACGAGGACATCGTGACCGTCATCGTCTCCGAGCTCGATCGTCTTAAGAGCATCGACCATGTCGGCGAGTCTGGAACGCTTATCGGCGGCAACCCGCTCGTCAAGCTTGGCGACCCGCTGCTGGTTGCCAAGACCAAGTAGCCAGGCCCCGCGCCACACAGCCAAAAGGCACCTCGTCAAGCGCCCACGACCATTAGGCCGCGGGCGCTTTTCGTTTGAAAAACCATCCCGCCAATGCCTTATCTGTATAGCCCAAATGAGCCGAGCTGCTAGAATATCGAACTGTATGGATAACTATCATTCAACCGTTATGGGAGGATACGTGAACCGCACCAAAATCGCGCAGCTCTATGCCGATGCCGAGTCGCTCGGCGGCCAGACCGTCACCGTCGCCGGCTGGGTCAAGTCCGTCCGCGACATGAAGAACTTTGGCTTTGTTACGCTCAACGACGGCAGCTGCTTCCGCGACCTGCAGGTCGTCATGAACCGCGAGGCACTCGACAACTACGACGAGATCGCCCATCAAAACGTCTCGGCCGCACTCATTTGCACCGGCACCGTCAAGCTGACCCCCGATGCGCCCCAGCCTTTCGAGCTTTCTGCCACCTCCATCGAGGTCGAGGGCGTCAGCGCCCCGGATTACCCGCTGCAGAAGAAGCGCGCAACCGTCGAGTTCCTGCGCACCCAGCAGCACCTGCGTCCGCGCACCAACCTGTTCCGCGCTGTGTTCCGTATCCGCTCTGTCGCGGCTGCCGCCATCCACCGCTTCTTCCAGGAGCAGGGCTTTGTCTACGTCAACACCCCCATCATCACCACGAGTGACTGTGAGGGCGCCGGCGAGATGTTCCGCGTGACCACGCTCGACCCCAAAAACCCGCCCCTCACCGAGTCCGGCGAGGTCGACTGGAGCCAGGACTTCTTTGGCAAGCATGCAAGCCTCACCGTGTCCGGCCAGCTCAATGCCGAGAACTTTGCCATGGCCTTTGGCGACGTGTACACCTTTGGCCCCACCTTCCGCGCCGAGAACTCCAACACCACGCGCCATGCCGCCGAGTTTTGGATGATCGAGCCCGAGATGGCCTTTGCCGATCTGAACGACTACATGGATAACGCCGAGGCCATGCTCAAGTACGTCCTTAAGGACGTTATGGCCACCTGTCCCGACGAGCTCAACATGCTCAACAAGTTTGTGGACAAGGGTCTGCTCGAGCGCCTGGACCATGTCGCCAACTCCGACTTTGCCCGCGTTACCTACACCGAGGCCGTCGAGATCCTGGAGCAGGCAGTCGCTGCTGGCCACCAGTTTGATTACCCCGTCAGCTGGGGCATCGACCTGCAGACCGAGCACGAGCGCTTCCTGACCGAGGAGCACTTTAAGCGCCCGACCTTCGTGACCGACTACCCGGCCGAAATCAAGGCGTTCTACATGCGCATGAACGAAGACGGCAAGACCGTCGCCGCCGCCGACTGCCTGGTTCCCGGTATCGGCGAGATTATCGGCGGCTCCCAGCGCGAGGAGCGCCTGGATCTGCTCGAGGCCCGCATCAAGGACCTGGGCATGAATCCCGAGCAGTACAAGTACTACCTTGACCTGCGCCGCTACGGTTCCTGCAAGCACGCCGGCTACGGTCTGGGCTTCGAGCGCTTGGTGATGTACCTCACCGGCGTGGGCAACATCCGCGACGTCCTGCCGCACCCGCGCACCGTGGGCAACGCCGACTTCTAATCGCCATAGCGCCACCAAACGCGTTCCAGTGCATCACGCCAGCGCCTCTCGGCAAGCCGAGGGGCGCTTTTTTCAACAGCATCCGTCAAGCTTTTGGCAAGTTTTTGGTCAGTTGAGCAGGGCTGTTGAAAACTCGACCCGCCGTTTGCCGACGACTACCGACCGCCCAGAGCGCCCTGCGCCCCTGGGAAAGCCCCACGTCCTAGGCTCCATACCGTCGCCACCCAAAACGGAAAGGACGTGGGCACCATGACCGAAGCCGCTGTTGAAACCTACGACACCACGACGAGGGGCGCCGCCTCGATGGCAGCCTATCGCGCCGTTCGCATCCTGCAACTATTAAGCGAAAACACCGGCGAGGACAAGGCCATGCTTTCCGATGAGTTGATCCGGCGCCTCGCCCATCCCGACGACCCCGCTCGCATGCCCATCTCGGCGGCGCGGCGCAGCATCTACACCGCCATCTCCGCGCTTCGCCATGCCGGATACGAAATTGAGTACAAACGCGGCGTGGGCTACAAACTTCTTACCCGCCCGCTCACCGACGAAGAGATCATCCGGCTCCACGGTATGGTCATGCGCAACCGCTCCACGCCTATCGCTATCCGCAAGAGCATGGCGCAGCACTTAGTTGCCATGGCGAGTGCCGACGTTCGCGGCTACCTCGATACACCCGAACCCGTTCCAAGCGCAGGCAGCAAGGCTACCAAGGCAACACGCACGCCCATCAAGCGCATCGACACGTGCGAGCTCGTCGAGCAGGCCATCGACCACGGAACCACGGTGAGTTTTGATATTTCGAGCGTCACGACACGCGGCGAAACCGAAGCAGCACGGATGACACTCCGTCCCTTTGCCATCAGGCAGCGCGATGGCATCTCGTATCTGCTGGGAACGGTCTACGACGCCCGAGGCGCCGATGACACGTTGCGTACCGTAGAGATTGGCCGAATGAGAAACGTCACCACACGTCTCCTCGACGGCAAGAAGCTCTTCGCCGCCCTGGACGAGGACGACGCCTCCTCCGCCGCATAAGACCCTCCGCCGCCCATTCGACTACCCGTACCGCCCATCCGATTCTGTATTAAAAAACCCGCCAGGCTGTTGTAAAAATGGACATCAGCGCTACTATAGTTCCACTTGCACTTTGTCCCAGTGCAGTGTTTCCAGCCATTTCTATACTGGGGGTAACGATATGAAGGACATCACCATCAGCCGCAGGAGCCTTCTGGTCTCCGCCGGCCTGCTCGCGCTCGCCCCGCTCGCCGGATGCGGCGGCAACTCTGGTTCCGGCTCTGCTGCCGCCGGTTCCGACTACACCGTCGGCATTCTGCAGCTCACCGAGCACTCCGCACTCGATGCCGCCAACGACGGCTTTGTCAAGGCCATCAAGGAGAGCGGCCTTAAGGTCGAGATCGACCAGAAGAACGCCCAGAACGACCAGTCCACGTGTAAGTCCATCGCCGACAAGTTCGTGGGCGATGGCGTCGACCTGATCTACGCTATCGCCACGCCCGCCGCACAGGCTGCTGCCGGTGCCACGGCGGATATCCCCATCGTGGGCTGCGCCATCACCGACTACGCCGCCTCTGGCCTGGTCCAGGACAACGACAAGCCGGGTACCAACGTCACGGGCGCTTCCGACCTCACCCCGGTCGCCGAGCAGCTCGAGATGATGCAGAAGGTCCTGCCCGACGTTAAAAAGGTCGGCCTGCTCTACTGCACCGCCGAGTCCAACTCCGACGTCCAGATCAAGGCCGCCAAGAAGGAGCTCGACAAGCTGGGCCTCGAGTACACCGATTTCACCGTCTCGAGCTCCAACGAGATTCAGTCCGTCGTCGAGTCTGCCGTGGGCAAGGTCGATGCGCTGTACTCCCCCACCGACAACACCATCGCCGCGGGTGCCTCACAGGTCGGCCAGATCTGCAAGGAGAACAAGCTCCCCTTCGTGACTGGCGAGGAGGGCATGTGTAAGGCCGGCGGCCTGTTCACCCTCTCCATCAACTACGAGGATCTGGGCTACGCCGCAGGCGAGATGGCCGTCAAGATCCTGAAGGGCGAAGCCAAGCCCGAGGACATGGCGATCGAGCACCTCTCGAGCAAGGACCTGGTCGTCGTCAAGAACGACGAGATGGCCGAGGCGCTGGGCATCGACCTTTCCACTCTGGACGCGTAATACCATACGCGGCATGCGTCTAGAGCCCGTGCTCGCGCTTTAGTCGCGTTATTCAATATCTGAGCCACAGGGGCGGGCGCTGTAGACCGGCGTCCGCCCTGCTTGTTTCGGATGAGTCAAAACATCCGGCCGCAGCTCTTTTATGCATTGTTACCGCTATCATGGTGACTCACGTGTCCACCCTATCCTAGGAGGTATGAAGCATGCTCATTGCATTGCAGGGCGCCGTTTCGCAG
>CABUZF010000109.1 GCA_902495985.1 uncultured Collinsella sp. | reverse complement strand
TGCGGGTTCTGCATGGGGCCAAGATCGCGCATGAGCTGCGCGGTGGCCTTGGTAATGAAGGCGCCCTCGCGACCGAACTTCTCGGCATACGTCACCCCGTGATAGCTCTCGTCGGGCGTGGTGAGACCCGGGAACTTATCCGCATGGGCCATCCAGTCAAACTGGCCGTGGTCAACGATCACGCCGCCCAGGTAGGCAGCATGTCCATCCATGTACTTGGTGGTGGAGTGCGTAACGATGTCAGCGCCCCACTCAAAGGGACGGCACATCACGGGCGTCGGGAAGGTATTGTCGACCATCAGCGGCACGCCGTGGTCATGTGCGGCCTTGGCAAAGCGCTCAATATCGAGCACGGCAAGGGCGGGATTGGCGATTGTCTCGCCAAAGACGAGCTTGGTATTGGGCTCAAAGGCTGCCTCGAGCTCCTCGTCGGTGCAGTCGGGGGCAACGAACGTACAGGTCAAACCCATGCGCTCCATAGTATGGGCGAGCAGGTTGTAGGTACCGCCGTAGATAGCAGAGTTCGCGACCACATGATCGCCGGCACCGGCCACGTTAAAGATCGCGAGGAAATTCGCAGCCATGCCCGAGCTCGTGAGCATCGCAGCGGTGCCGCCCTCCATCTCGCAAATCTTGGCGGCAACCAGGTCGCACGTGGGGTTCTGCAGACGGCTATAGAAGTAGCCCGACTCCTCCAAGTCGAACAGCTTGCCCATGTGCTCGGACGTGTCGTACTTCCACGTGGTGGACTGGTAGATGGGCACCTGGCGCGGCTCCGCGTCGCCCGGGCGATAGCCGCCCTGAACACATGTAGTACCGATAGTCTGCTCGCTCATATCTAGCTCCCTTGCCTGGGTTACGTTTTATTCGGTTCACGATACCGCTACCCTGCACCCCTCTCAACCCATCCTCAAGGTGGGTTATGAGACAAATGCCTAAGGGTGTTTGTCTTAACCTTAGGCATTTGCTCTATAGATAAAAATGAGGCATACATGAAGCTCTCGATGACTACATGCATCGGCACGGGTACCATAAGCGGGTACACCGTGACCAAGGAGACAACGATGAAGCAAATCGATACGGCCCAGCTCGACATCACCGCCTGTCAGGCTCAGGCTGCCGAATACCACGCCCGTGGCTTTAACTGTGCACAGGCCGTCGCCTGTACGCTCGCACCTGCCGTCGGGCTCGACCCCCAGACCGCCTTTACCCTCACCGAGGGCTTTGGCGCCGGCATGGGTGGCATGACCGAAACCTGCGGCGCCATCTCGGGCGCCGTGGCCATCATGGGCTTTGTAATGAGCGACGGCATGGAGAACCCCAAGACCAAAGGCCAGACCTACAAGCTGTCGCGCGAGATTGCCAAGCGATTTGGCGAGAAGAACACGACGACCGTCTGCGGCACGCTCAAGGGCATCGGATCGGATAAAGGTCCGCTCCGCAGCTGCCCCGGCTGTATCGACGATGCCGTCGAGATCGCCTGCGATGTGCTAAAGCAGCTCGCCGAGTAAACGGCAGCAACAGTAAAACGACGGCCGACGCGCTTAGGATCCATCCAAAAGCACGCCGGCCGTCGCCGTTAGAACTCGGCAAATTTGGGAGCGCCGACCTCAATCTCCTCGCGCCCCGCCATAAGCTCGCGCATCTTAGCGCAAAACGGCTCCTGCTCCCCCGCCCTAAACACCAAGTGAAGTGTCACGGCATCCGCGTAATCGGTATCCGAAACCTTGGCACCCGAATCCTGCGCCAAACGAAGCACTTGCTCGTACTGCGGATAGGCCACATGCACGTCAACAGGCACGACACTCGTCATCTCGACGATCTGCCCGGCCTCCTGAGCCGCGGCCACCGCCGCCTGCGTCGCCGCGGTATAGGCGCGCACCAAGCCACCAGGTCCCAACAGCGTGCCACCAAAATAGCGCGTCACCACGCAGCAAACATTTTTGAGCTCTGCGCCGCGCAACACCTCGAGCGTCGGCATACCGCTCGTGCGGCTCGGCTCACCATCATCGCTCTGGCGCTCGCGTCCATCGACTAAAATCCACGCGGGAACATTGTGTCGAGCGTCGTAATGATGCTTGCGAACCATCTCGATAAAGGCATTCGCCTCATCCTCGGACTCAATATGGACCAGCTGGGCAATAAACCGGCTCTTGCGGTCCGCAAACTCGCCTGAAGCCTCAATATTCGATTGCAGAGTAAAATAGCTGTCCAACAAAGCCCCTCAACAAAATAAAGCACAGCAACAAACAGCCTCAATAATACGGCAAAGACAGCACCGTTGACCTCGCCAACAAGAACGGAAACGCCAATGATACCGTCACCAACAGCGAGAACCCGTCAGCGCGAGCAAGGTGCCTTGAAAGACAAGGGCATTGACCTTATGGTCATGCCCGAAGGCTTGAAAGGCAGATTGCCGCGCTGACGGGTTCGCAGCGTCAACAAAGTGCTGAGTGGGCCGATAAGCCGGGTTCTGTCGTGAACGGTCATTTATCTTGTCTGCACGTTACCATGCAGCTCCACGCACGCTACCCGAACGCGGACCGGGCCGGCCCATAGCGTTCCTATTCGCGCTTGCTCCGGATGGGGCTTGCCAAGCCGCCGTGTTGCCACGACGCTGGTGGTCTCTTACACCACCGTTTCAGCTTTTCCCTTTACGCCTTGCGGCGCAGGTGGGAGTCTTCTTTTCTGCGGCGCTTTCCGTCGGATCACTCCGCCCGGCCGTTAGCCGGCATCCCGCCCTCTGGAGCCCGGACTTTCCTCACGCGTACTGCAAGCAGCACATCGCGCGACCGTCTGGCCCACTCAGCAGTGCAAGAGTGTAGCACACCGTTGCCGCAGGCAGTGGCACAACACAAGCGTTCGACACGATAAACCAAGAACCACGCCATGCAGTACAATAGGGTTGTCGATGGGCAACGTCGTCAGTCGAGACGCGACCGCGCTCCACACCCCTCCGTCTACTCGGTGTGTTCCCGCCTCCTCCCCGAGGCGGGATGTCGGCATTTTTCATGCAACAACAACCCAATAGCCCGTGGCCAGCCCGGAAAGCATTGCGCATTTCGGCGCCAAATGCAAAAAGGGACCCGTCCATTGCGGACGGATCCCTTAAAACAAGTGATCGTCAAACCGATTTACTCGGCGTCAGTCTCCTCGTCCTTCTTCTCGGAAGGCAGCGGGGTAACCTCGATCTCGACGCCCAGAGTCTCAGCAGCGGACTTCATGGACAGGGAGATACGACGACGGTCGAGGTCGATCTCCATGACCTTGACCTGAACCTTGTCGCCCACGTGGGTGACCTGAGAAGGCTGATCGACGTGCTTGTTGGCCATCTCGGAGATGTGCACCAGGCCCTCGATGCCCTCGCCCAGATCGACGAAAGCGCCGAACGGGACAAGCTTGGTCACAGTGCCCTCGACGATAGCGCCAACGGGGTACTTCTTGACCAGTGCGCGCCACGGATCCTCGGTGGTCTGCTTGAGACCCAGGGAGATGCGCTCGCGGTTGAGATCGACGTCGAGAACCTCGACCTCGACCTCCTGGCCGACCTTGACAACCTCGGAAGGATGGTTGACGTGGTTCCAGGAGAGCTCGGAGATGTGGATGAGGCCGTCGATACCGCCGAGGTCGACGAAGGCGCCGAAGTCGACGATGGAGGAAACGGTGCCCTGGAGACGCATACCAGACTTGAGCTTGGACAGGATCTCGGAGCGCTCGGCCTTACGGGACTCCTCGAGCACGACGCGACGGGAGAGGACGACGTTGTTGCGGTTGCGGTCCATCTCGATGACGCGAGCCTCGATGCGGGTGCCCATGTAGGAGGTGAGGTCCTTGACGCGACGGAGGTCGACGAGGGAAGCGGGCAGGAAGCCACGCAGGCCGATGTCGAGGATCAGGCCGCCCTTGACAACCTCGATAACCTCGCCCTCGACGTTCTCGCCGGAGTTGAACTTCTCCTCGATGCGGTTCCAAGCACGCTCGTACTCGGCACGCTTCTTGGACAGGACCAGACGACCGTCCTTGTCCTCCTTCTGGAGAACCAGAGCCTCGATGGGATCACCGAGTGCAACGATGTCTGCAGGGTTAGCGTCCTTGCGGATGGACAGCTCGCGGACCGGGATAACGCCCTCGGACTTGAATCCGATGTCAACGAGCACCTCGTCATGCTCGATCTTAACGACAGTGCCGTTAACGAGATCGCCCTCATCAAAGTCGGTAATCGTACCGTCGATGAGGTTGTTCATCTCCTCCTCGTTGACATCGTCAAGAGAGAAAATGGACGAGTTCTGAATCTCACTCAAAGGTGGACCCCTTTCGAACTACGGGGCCCCGATTGCTAGGACCTACAGAAGGGTGCGACAAGCACACAACGTTTAGGAACACTCGGGAGCCGACAGATACTAATGTGACGCTTATGCAATCACGTTCGTATAGGTTACGGGGAAATCATTTCGATTTCAAGCGTGAACTGCGATTTTTTACTCGTATGGAGACTTTTTCGCAATCTTGTGGACGACCGTCTCCATAAGTTGACGATAGGCAGTTAGGCATACGGCTTTGGGGTAAAGTATCCGGAGCCAACGATTCTGGAACGATTTATCGAGAAAGGTGCCCGCGTGCTCAAAGCAGTCGTTTTCGATATGGACGAGACGCTTCTTAGCATCAACCTCAACGCGTTCATTCTTCGCTATTTTAAGGATGTCTCGTCGATGCTTGCAGATATCGGACGACGCAGCCGAGGTGGCACGATGGCGCGCCTCGGCACCATCCTGGTCGACCTCAACGCCAATCGCCGCAGCGGCACGGACAACCGCACCAATCTTGAGTTTTACCAAGAAGAGGTCGAGCGCCGATGCGGGATCTGCCTCTCCGATCCCCTCATCTACGAGGCGTTTACCTACTATGACCGCGAAGTTCTTCCATACAAGAACGACGATGTCATTAACGCCCACGCCATGCCGGGTGCACACGCCGCGCTCCAGGCCGTACAGGACGCTGGACTGCGTTGCGCGCTCTTTACCAACCCCAGCTTTCCCCAGGGGGCCATCGAGTGCCGCATGGGTTGGGGCGACTTGGGCGACGCCCCCTTTGAGCTCGTCACGCACATGGGAAACACCACCCGCTGCAAGCCCGATGCC
>CABUZF010000108.1 GCA_902495985.1 uncultured Collinsella sp. | reverse complement strand
CACGAGCCGAAGGCCACTTAATGTGGCCTTCGTGCGAGCCCAGGACTTGACCGAGCGGAAAACTCGCCCTGCCCCTCCCGGCCGGAGCGTATGCAGGGTTTGTGTACGAATCCTCGCGCCCGTTGACCGACGCCGGGGTCCCCGCCATAATACTTTTGGTTCACGCACGAATCCGCTGCCAGAGACAGCCGGTGCAAACGGGCATCGCCCGCGAGCTTAATGGGACATCCCGCCAGCCGAGGTGGTCGAGTAGATATGTCTTCTCGCCCCCGTCGCTCATGCAGCGCGGGGGCTTTCTTTTTGGACATGCCCCCGTCACGTCCTTGTGGCGGACCGTGCCCGGAAAGAATTCGAGGAGGTGTAATTCATGCCCCAGCAGTACAAAATCGACAAGGTTGCAGA
The DNA here is from genome assembly GCA_902495985.1 of uncultured Collinsella sp. Classification (GTDB taxonomy): domain Bacteria; phylum Actinomycetota; class Coriobacteriia; order Coriobacteriales; family Coriobacteriaceae; genus Collinsella. The sequence goes on along the minus strand of CABUZF010000108.1, from coordinate 4,746 downwards.
GATCGAGTCCCGTATCGCCGAGAACGCCGGTCTGTTCGTCGTCAACTACAACGGTCTGACGGTTAAGCAGGCTCAGGAGCTGCGTCATCAGCTTCGCGAGTGCGGCGCCGAGATGAAGGTCTACAAGAACAACCTGGTCAAGATCGCTCTCAAGAACCAGGAGCAGCCCGAGCTCGACGAGATTCTCGCCGGCCCCGTCGCTTATGTGTTCTACGAGTCCGAGCCGGTCGAGGCCGCCAAGGCCCTTAAGGACTTCTCTGCTAAGTCCAAGGGCGTCCTTGAGATCAAGGGCGGTATCTCCGACGGCAAGGCCGTTTCCGCTGATGATGTTAAGGCTATCGCCGAGCTGCCCACCAAGGATCAGCTTCTCGGCCAGATCGCCGGTCTCATCTCCGGTTTCGCTCGCGACATCGCTGTCTGCGTCAACGGCGTTTCCTCTGGTCTCGCTCGTTCGATCCAGCAGGTCTCCGAGCAGAAGGCAGCCTAGTCGCTGTTTTCACCCGCGGCGGCAACGCCGCACCCCTGGCGCATTCGCGCCGTGTTTTAACTGATCTCCGTGCATCCGCACGGAAACCGAAAGGACTTAGAAATGGCTAAGCTTACCACCGATGAGATCATCGATGCTCTTAAGGAAATGACCCTTCTCGAGGCTTCCGAGCTCGTTAAGGCTATCGAGGACACCTTCGGCGTTTCCGCCGCTGCTCCTGCCGCCGTTGTCGCCGCTCCCGCTGCTGGCGCTGCTGAGGCCGAGGAGAAGACCGAGTTTGACGTCGTGCTCGAGGGCTTCGGCGACAACAAGATCCAGGTCATCAAGGCCGTCCGTGAGCTCACCAACCTTGGCCTGAAGGAGGCCAAGGAGGTCGTCGAGGGCGCTCCCAAGGCTGTTCTCGAGGGTGCTAAGAAGGAGGACGCCGAGGCTGCCAAGGAGAAGCTCGAGGCTGCTGGCGCTGCTGTCACCCTCAAGTAATCAGGCTTTCTCGCCAGATTTCTTTGCAGACGGGGTTCGCATTGCGAGCCCCGTCTTTTTCGTTATGATCCCTCTATTTTGCTGACTCGGCATGCAAATTGCTTCCGCTTGCGGTGCTTTGGGGTCGCTACCGTTGGGCGATAAAGTTGCACCATTCGAGCAATAATTTGCGTTGACCTGCTGAAGAATGGCGCTTGCCTGCATTAACGTTAATTAACAGCGGTAAGATAACCCGGTATCGCAATTTGGTCTGCGGCCGGTGAGCCGCATACACGGGCGCTATTTGCGCCTGCGAAAGGATCCCTGAATACTATGAAGGCAATCATCCCCGCCGCCGGTCTTGGCACGCGTTTTCTGCCTGGCACCAAGTGCACGCCCAAAGAGATGCTGCCGGTTCTCGACAAGCCGGTCATCCAGTATGTCGTCGAGGAAGCGCTTGACCCCGAGGAGGTCGACGACGCCATCATCGTTACCTCGCCCGGCAAGCCCGAGCTGCTGAACTACTTCCAGCCCGACCGCTCGCTCGAGAACCTGCTGCGCGAGCGCGGTAAGGACGCCTACGCCGACGCTGTCGCCCATGCGGGCGGTATGCCGGTCGACTTCCGCTATCAGTACGAGCCCAAGGGTCTCGGTCACGCCATTCGCTCTGCCGCCGACGCTGTGGCGGGGGAGAACTTCCTGGTTCTTTTGGGCGACTACGTTGTGCCCAACCGTGATATCTGCGACAAGATGCTGGCCGTCTCCAAGGAGCACGGTGGCGCTTCGGTTATCGCCGTTGCCGCGTGTGCTCCCGAGGAAGTTAGCCGCTACGGCGTTATCGCCGGTGAGCGCGTGGGCTCGCTCGAGGGCGCCGAGGATGTTGCCGATGGCGAGCCGGGTGCCGTGTGGCGCATCGGCGGCCTGGTGGAGAAGCCTGCCCCCGAGGCGGCTCCGTCCAACCTGTACATCGTCGGTCGCTACCTCCTGTCTCCGCTGGTTATGGACCTGCTGGCCGATCAGCAGGCCGGTAAGGGTGGCGAGATCCAGCTGACCGACGCCATGGCCCGCTCGCTCGACCGTGAGGCCATGTACGCTGTCGTCATCGACCCGCTGTCGGGCTACGACACCGGTACCCCGTCTGGTTGGATGGCCACCAACGCCCTCATGGCTGCAAGCGACCCTCGCTTTGCAAGCGCCTTCTGGGATGCCATCGACGAGCGCGGCGGCTTGATGCGCAAGTAAGCCTTCGGGCAACGATATTTACGGGTGCGGACTTCGGTCTGCACCCGTTTTTTTATAAGAGCTGCGATTGCTGGCTCTCTGTTCACAGAAAATATATGAACAGGTGTTCGATACACATATATTTACCTGCGCATTTTCTGTCGAAAAACTTTGCTACTCCAAAAACTCAATCGCGTCAAGGCTTTTCTTGCTCAACGGTCGGTACCTGATAAACTATTAGGTTGCGATAACTGGCGAAGCTATGCCTCGCCAATCCACCGAGCATTTCCGTGAAGGAGGAAAAACCTGGTGACCTACGCATACACTGCCACTGAGCGCAAGCGCGTCAGCTTCGGGAAAATCCCGGAGGCCATGGAGCTCCCCAACCTTATCTCTGTTCAAAGGGAATCCTTTGAGCGTTTTAAGGACGAGGGCCTTCGTGAGGCGTTCAAGGAATCCAGCCCCATCCAGAGCCAGAACCATGTTCTCGAGGTTACCTTCGGCGAGCATCAGTTCGGCGACCCCGCGCACACCGTCGAGGAGTGCCGCGAGAAGGACATGACCTATCAGGCTCCGCTTCTGACTGACGTCCGTCTCACCAACAAAGAGACCGGCGAGATCAAGGAGCAGCTCGTCTTCATGGGCGACTTCCCCATGATGACCGATCAGGGCACCTTCATCATCAACGGTACCGAGCGTATCGTCGTCTCGCAGCTCGTCCGCTCCCCGGGCGTGTACTACAGCTCCGAGATGGATTCGGGCAAGCAGATCTACAAGGCCCAGATCATCCCGTCCCGCGGTGCCTGGCTCGAGTTTGAGGTCGACAAGCGCGACCAGCTCATGGTCTCCATCGACCGTAAGCGCAAGCAGAGCGCCACGATGTTCCTGCGCGCCCTTGGCATCGCCGTCACCAACGACGACATCATCGAGTTGCTCGGCAACTCCGATGTGATTAAGCGCACCCTGGAGCGCGATACCGCCCTTACCCGCGAGGATGCTCTTATCGAGATCTACCGTCGCCTGCGCCCGGGCGAGCCTCCCACCGTGGATGCCTCCCGCAGCCTGCTCGAGGGCCTGCTCTTCAACCCGCAGCGCTACGATCTGGCCCGCGTCGGTCGTTATAAGGTCAACAAGAAGCTCAACCTCACCACCGAGGAAGAGGTCACGGTGCTCACCGACGAGGATATCGTCGCTACGCTGCGCTACCTGCTGTCCCTCGCCGCCGGCGAGCAGGGCTTCAAGGTCGACGACATCGACCACTTCGGCAACCGCCGCATCCGTACCGTCGGCGAGCTCGTCGCCAATCAGTTCCGTATCGGCATGAGCCGTATGGAGCGCGTCGTCCGTGAGCGCATGAGCTCCCAGGACATCGACGAGATCACCCCGCAGTCGCTCATCAACATCCGCCCGATCGTGGCCTCCATCAAGGAGTTCTTCGGTTCCTCGCAGCTCTCGCAGTTCATGGACCAGGCGAACCCCCTGACCGGTCTGACCCACAAGCGCCGTCTGTCCGCACTCGGCCCTGGTGGTCTTGCCGGCCACAAGTCCGGCTCCAGCCGCCGCACCAACGTGCCGACGGCCGTCCGCGACGTTCACAACTCGCACTACAGCCGCATGTGCCCGATCGAGACCCCCGAAGGCCCCAACATCGGCCTGATCGGCTCGCTCGCCCTCTACGCCCGCGTCAACGAGTACGGCTTCATCGAAGCTCCGTTCCGCCGCGTCGAGAACGGCGTTGCCACCGACCAGATCGACTGGATGACCGCTGACGAGGAAGAGAAGCACGTCATCGCGCCGGCCAACACGCCGCTCGATCCCAAGACCAACGAGTTCATCACGACCGATGCCGAGGGCAAGCTTGTCCGCCCGCACACCGTGATCGCCCGTACCCGCGACTTCGACGGCTCCTTCGGCGCTCCCGCCGACGTGCCTGTCGAGGACGTCGACTACATGGACGTCTCGCCGCGTCAGATGCTCTCCGTCGCAGCCACGCTGATCCCGTTCCTCGAGCACGACGACGCCAAGCGTACGCTGATGGGCGCTAACATGCAGCGCCAGGCCGTGCCGCTGGTTCACCCTGCCGCTCCCTATGTCGGTACCGGCATGGAGCGTCGCGCCGCTCTGGACTCCGGCGAGGTCACCCTGGCCAAGAACGCCGGCGAGGTCATCTTTGCCGACGCCTCCAAGATTATCGTCAAGCATGCCGGCGGCATGGACGAGTATCACCTGGCCAAGTACCAGCGCTCCAACCAGTCCACCTGCATCAACCACCGTCCGCTCGTGCGCGTCGGTGACACCGTTGAGCAGGGCGAGCCCCTGGCTGACGGTCCTTCGACCGATCATGGCGAGCTCGCACTGGGTCAGAACCTCACCGTGGCATACATGCCGTGGGAAGGCTTCAACTACGAGGACGGTATCGTCGTGTCCGAGCGTCTGGTGGCCGAGGACCTGCTGACGACCATCAACATCACCCGTCACGAGATCGACGCCCGCGACACCAAGCTCGGCCCCGAGGAAATTACCCGCGAGATCCCGAACCTCTCCGAGGACATGCTTGCCAACCTCGACGAGGACGGCAT
>CABUZF010000107.1 GCA_902495985.1 uncultured Collinsella sp. | reverse complement strand
GGTCGAGGGCATTCTAGGCCACGCAGGCGACGATGCGCAGGTCGTGAGCTGTGCCGCTGACGCCAACGCCTTGTCGCTCAAGGGCAAGGTAGGCCTCGTCGTGCAGACCACCCAGACCGCGCAGAACCTCGCCGAGGTCGTGGCGGCTATCACCCCGCGCGTGCAGGAGCTGCGTGTGATCAACACCATCTGCGCCGCCACGAGTGAGCGTCAACAGGCAGCAGCCACACTTGCCAACCGCTGCGACTGCATGGTCGTCGTGGGCGGCAAGAACTCGGGCAACACCCGCCGCCTGGCTCAAATTTGCGCAGACGCCTGCGAGCACACGCATCACATCGAGGAAGCTTCCGAGCTCCAGGGCGCGTGGTTTACCGACGCTCACCACATCGGCATCACCGCCGGAGCCTCCACCCCGCAAGAACACATCGAGCGCGCCGTCGAGCGCATCAAGGAGCTTTACCGCTAACCATGGACCAGACCGTACCCGCATACGCCGCCGAGGTGGCCGATTACGGGCGCAGCCGCGACCCCGAGCCGGGTGAGGGCGCGCTCGTTAAAAACGTGCGTCCCGAATCGCCCGCATGGGATGTGGGTATCGAGCCGGGCATGCGCGTGCTCACGGTCAACGGCGAGCAGCTCACCGACATGATCGTGTGGCTCTGGGAGGCAGACGACGACACCGTCGACCTCGAGGTTTTCGACCCGCGCGACAACAGCGTCACCCCAGTCGAGCTCGACCGCTTCCCGGGAGAGGACTGGGGCCTTGAGTTCGATGGCCCCATCTTCGACGGCATGCGCACCTGTGTAAACGCCTGCGTGTTCTGTTTTATGACTATGCTGCCCAAGGGCGGCCGCTCCACGCTCTACATTCGCGACGACGACTACCGCCTGAGCTTTTTGCAGGGCAACTTTGTCACGCTCACGAACCTTACCGACGAGGACGTGCAAAACGTCATCCAACGCAACATGAGCCCCATGAACGTGTCGGTCCACGCCGTGAGCCCCGATGTCCGCCGACGCATGATGGGCCGCAACGCCCAGCGCGGCATGGATGTGCTCGAGGCCATCATGGCCGCCGGCATCGAGATTCACGCGCAGATCGTGTTGTGCCCCGGCATGAACGACGGCGAGGAGCTGGAAAAGACCCTGCGCTTTTGCGAGGAGCACGAGCAAATCACAAGCCTGGGCATTGTGCCGCTCGGTTTTACCAAGCATCAGAACCGTTTTAGCTGGTCCTACAGCGACAAGCCCGAGCTAGCACGCGAGACCATTGCCATGATCCGTCCCTACCAGGATCGTGCCTACGAACGCTTTGGCCGCCACACCTTCCAGATGAGCGACGAGTTCTATCTGGACGCCGGCATCGATCCTCCCGAGGCAGACTTTTACGACGGTTACCCGCAGTACTACGACGGCATCGGCATGATCCGCTCGTATCTGGACGAGACCGACGACGTGCTGACTACCGACGCCGAGCGTCTGGCCCGCGTCCGCGAGGCCGTCGCCGCCCGCAACCAGCGGCTTCTATGTCTCTCAGGCGCCAGCGCACGCGACACCGTGGCGCGCTTTGTGGAGTCGCCGTATGGTCTCGCCGGCACCGTCACAGCCATCAAGAACCGCTACTTTGGCGGCAATGTGGACGTGACCGGCCTCATCGTCGCGTGTGACATCTTGGAGCAGCTGCCCCAAGACCTGTCGGGGGTTATGCTCTTTGTGCCTAAGCTCATGTTCAACGCTGACGGCATGACGCTTGACGAGTATCATCGTGACGATTTACTCGCAAGCCTTACCAGTCGCGGCGCCGAGGTTCATGCGGTGTCGACCATGCCGCATGAGCTGCTCGATACCCTGGAGCACATCCTTGGCACAACGCCCGCCAATTCCACTATTCCCGCTGACCCTACCCATTAAAGGAGAGCAGATGAAACCTATCGTCGCCGTCGTCGGACGCCCCAACGTGGGCAAGTCCACGCTCGTTAACCGCCTGGCCCAGACCTCGGACGCCATCGTCCACGAGTCCCGCGGCGTCACGCGCGACCGCTCGTATCACACGGCCGATTGGAACGGCCGCGAGTTCACCATCGTCGACACGGGCGGTATCGAGCCGCTCAAGAGCGATGACGTCTTCGCCACGTCCATTCGCGACCAGGCCCTCGCCGCCGCCGAGGAAGCCGCCGTCATCCTGTTTGTGGTCGACGGCCGCACCGGCGTTACCGAGGAGGACGAGTCGGTCGCTCGCATGCTCAAGCGCTGCGACAAGCCGGTCTTTCTGCTGGTGAACAAGCTCGACAACCCCGATCGCGAGAACGACAGCATCTGGGAGTTCTATTCGCTCGGCATCGGCGAGCCCACGCCGCTCTCGGCCCTGCACGGCCACGGCACGGGCGACCTGCTCGACGACATCGTGGCCCTGCTTCCCGAGGAAGAGGACGAAGTCGCCGACGAGTTCCCCGACGCGCTGAACGTCGCCATCATCGGCCGCCCCAACGCCGGTAAGTCTTCGCTGTTCAACCGCATCCTGGGCGCCGACCGCTCCATCGTGTCCAACATTGCCGGCACCACGCGCGACGCCATCGACACGGTCGTCGAGCGCAACGGCAAGCACTACCGCATGGTCGACACCGCGGGCATTCGCAAGAAGAGCACCGTGTACGAGAACATCGAGTACTACTCCATGGTTCGCGGCCTGCGCGCCATCGACCGCGCCGACGTGGCGCTGCTCGTCGTCGACGCCTCCGTGGGCGTTACCGAGCAGGACCAGAAGGTCATGGGTCTTGCCATCGAGCGCGGCTGCGCCATCGTTGTGCTGCTCAACAAGTGGGATCTGCTCGACGATGACCGTAAGCGCGAGGCCTGCATGGAGACCATCGACCGCCGTCTGGGCGTCATGGCTCCCTGGGCCCAGTACCTGCGCATCTCTGCCCTCACTGGCCGCAGCGTCGAGAAGATCTGGGCGATGGTCGACGCCGCCGAAAAGACGCGCTCGCAAAAGATCAGCACCTCGCGCCTCAACACGTTCCTCACCGATCTGCGCGAGTTCGGTCATACCGTGGTGGACGGCAAGCGCCGCCTGCGCATGCACTACGTGACCCAGACGGGCGTCAACCCGCCGACGTTCACGTTCTTCGTCAACCACAGCGATCTGGTCAACGACACCTATCAGCGCTACGTGGAAAACCGTATGCGCTCGACCTTCGATTTTTCCGGCACGCCCATTCGACTCTTCTTTAGGAAGAAGGAGCAAAAGGATGCATAATCCGATTCTGCTGACCGCCATCTGCGCCGTGGTCTCGTTCTTTATCGGGGCGATTCCGTTTGGCCTGATTCTGGGCCGCGTGTTCAACCACACGGACATCCGCAAGGCGGGCTCCGGTAACATCGGCACCACCAACGCCCTGCGTGTGGCCGGCCCCAAGGTGGCCGCGCTCACGCTGCTGCTCGACTGCCTTAAGGGCGCCATCTGCGTCCTTATCGCGCGTCCGCTCATTGCCGACTTGGGCTATGGCTTCCCCGTGAGCATTATGGCCCCCGGCGCCGCCGGCGACTGGATGCTCGGCGTCATCTGCCTGGCAGCCGTGTGGGGCCATATCTTCTCGCCCTATCTCAACTTCCACGGCGGCAAGGGTATCGCGGTTGGTCTGGGCGTCATCCTCGCTTGGTACTGGCCTATTGGCCTGTCGCTGCTGGGCATGTTTATCGTGGCCGTCGCCATCACCAAGTTCGTGTCGGTGGGCTCGCTCGCCGCGGCCATCGGTCTTCCCATTGCCGTCTGCGCGGTCTTTCCGTACAGCAGCCTGGGACTTAAGTTTTGCATGGCGCTGATCGGCATTACCGTGGTGTGGGCCCATCGTGCGAACATCAAAAAGCTCATGACGGGCAAGGAGTCCAAGCTCTCGTTTACCAAGCGCGTCACCGAGCCCGACGATAAGTAGGAGAGAGTCATGAATGTTGCGCTGATTGGCTCCGGCTCCTGGGGAACCGCCGTCGCCGGCCTTGCCGCCGCGCGAGCCGAGCGCGTGACCATGTGGGCCCATAGCGAGCAGACGGCCGCCGGCATCAATGGCGAGCACCGCAACCCCCGCTACCTTGTGGGCTACGAGCTGCCCGGCAACGTCGTCGCCACGACCGAGCTCGTGCAGGCGCTCGACGGCGCCGAGGCCATCATCTTTGCCGTTCCTTCGACGCACCTTCGCAGCGTGTGCCACCAGGCCGCGCCCTTTATCGCCGCCGATACCCCGGTGCTCTGCCTCACCAAGGGCATTGAGCCCGAGTCCGGCCTGCTCATGAGCGAGGTCATCGCCAGCGAGATCGGCAACGAGGCGCGCGTGGCGACCCTCTCGGGCCCCAACCATGCCGAGGAGATTTGCCGCGGCGGACTTTCTGCCGCCGTCATCGCCAGCGAAGACCCACAGGTAGGGGAGACCTTTAAGGACCTGCTCCTATCCACGGCCTTCCGCATCTACCTGTCGCAGGACATGACCGGCGTCGAGGTTTGCGGCGCCATGAAAAACGTCATCGCCATCGTGTGCGGCATCTCCGCCGGCTCGGGCGCGGGCGACAACACGCTCGCCCTCATCATGACGCGTGGTCTGGCCGAGATCAGCCGTCTGGTACACGCCCGCGGAGGTCAAGCTATGACCTGCATGGGACTTGCCGGCATGGGCGACCTCATCGCCACCTGCACCTCGGAGCATTCGCGCAACCGCACCTTTGGCTACGAGTTTGCCCACGGCGTGTCGCTCGACGAGTACCAGACGCGCACGCATATGGTTGTCGAGGGCGCCGTCGCGGCCCGCAGCGTGAGCGAGCTTGCCCGTTCACTGGGCGTAGACATTCCGCTCACCTTTGCCGTGGAGCAAACGCTCTACAACGGTGTTACTTTGGATAGGGCGCTCGAGATTCTTACCGATCGCGTCCCTTCTCAAGAGTTCTACGGACTCACCGACTAGCGCAGAAAGGCTTCTACCATGGGTTCCATCAAAATCGCTCCGTCTGTCCTTTCGGCCGACATGGCCAACCTCAAGGGCGAACTCGACAAGATCGCCGGTGCCGACTACGTGCACTTCGACGTCATGGACGGCCACTTTACCGGCAACCTCACCTTTGGCGTCGACATCCTTAAGGCCGTCAAGCGCTCCACCGATGTACCGGTCGACGCGCACCTCATGGTGTCGAACCCCGACGAGACCGTCG
>CABUZF010000106.1 GCA_902495985.1 uncultured Collinsella sp. | reverse complement strand
TCAGGCGGCTCGACTCCAAGCGCGTGCACGAACCGCGCATAATGCCCAGGCCATCGACCCAGGGGCCGCCGGCCTGCTCGGAGGCATCGTCGTCCGCGTCCACGCCCTCGTCCGCAGGCACGCCCTCGTTGCCACGCTCAAAAAATAGCTGAAGACCCAGGCAGATGCCGAGCAGCGGAGTTCCGGCGGCAACGGCATCGAGCACGGCCACCTCCTCGCCGCTCTGGCGCATAAAGACAATCGCGTCATAGAACGCGCCCACGCCCGGGATGACCAGGCCGTCGGCGTTGCGGATCTGTTCCGGATCGTCCGACGTGCAGGCGGCGGCACCGGCGCGCGCAAGCCCGCGCGCAACGCTCGACAAGTTGCCCTTGCGGTAGTCGACCACCACGATCTTCGGTTCGCCCACGCGACCCTCCTTTTCCCCATTCAAAACCTGTCCCTTTTTGGCAGGTTACAGTGAACCCTTGGTGCTGGGGATGCCCTGCACGCGGGGATCGAGCTCACAGGCGTGACGCATCGTGCGGCCCACGGCCTTAAAGGCGGCCTCGATAATGTGATGCGAGTTGCTGCCAGCCAGCTCGTGCACGTGCAGCGTGAGCTTGGCGCCGCGCGCAAAGGCGTAGAAGAACTCGACGGCCAGCTCGGTATCGAAGCTGCCCACGCGCTCGGTCGGCACGGGCAGCTCGCAGTAGGCCTGCCCGCGGCCCGAAATATCAACAGCAGCCATCACAAGCGTCTCGTCCATGGCGATCGCCGCGTCGGCAAAGCGCGTAATGCCCGCCTTGTCGCCCAGCGCCTGGCAAAACGCCTCGCCCAGCACGATACCCGTGTCCTCGACGGTGTGGTGCGCATCGACCTCCACGTCGCCCACCGCGTGCACCGTCAGATCGAACAGACCATGGCGGCCAAAAGCGTTGAGCATGTGGTCGAAAAACGGCACGCCGGTCGAGATATCGCACACGCCGCTTCCGTCCAGGTCGAGCTTTACGACAATGTCGGTCTCGCCCGTCTTGCGGGTCACCTCGGCATAGCGGTCCATCTACATCTCCTCCTTCACCAGCGCGGCAAACGCAGCCAGCACCTCGTCGTTTTCCTGCGGGGTACCCACGGTAATGCGTAGGCAGTCCGCGAGCCCCGGCGCGTAGCTAAAGTCGCGCACCAAAATCGAATACTCGTCGCGCAGACGCTCGCGCATGTGCGTGGCATGCGGCGTGCGCACGAGCACAAAGTTCGCCGCGCTCGGCCACGCCTCCACGGGCAGACCCTCGGCAGCCATTGCGCGTAGGGCGCACAGCTCGCGCTCGCGCTCGGATGCAACCTGTGCCACCACGGGCGCGTACGCATCGCGGGCACGCACACAGGCAAGCGCGGCGGCCTGGCTCAGCACGTTGACCGAATAGATCTGGCGAATCGCCGCGAACACGTCGATGACCTCGGGCGCCGCGATCACATAGCCCAGGCGCGTGCCGGCGGCGCCAAACGCCTTGGACAGTGTATGCAGAATCACCAGGTTGGGATGCTCGGCGATAAGCCCCTGCGCCGTGGTAGCCGCGCCAAACGAATCGTCCGCAAACTCAACGTAGGCCTCGTCGACCATGACCATGCCGGGGCACGCATCACACAGGGCCGCGACAAAGTCGAGCGGCGCCACGTCACCCGAGGGATTGTTGGGCGAGGTCACGATCGCCAGATCGCACTCGGGAGCCGCCGCAAGCACCGCCGCATGGTCGAGCTCAAAGGTCACCGGGTCGCGCCACACGTCGCGCACCTCGGTCTGGCACAGCGACGCAAAGAACGCGTACTCGCTAAAGCACGGCGGGCAGTTGAGCAGGGTCCGCCCCGCGCCGCCAAACGCCAGCAGGTAGTTATAGAGCAGCTCATCGCCGCCGTTTCCCGCGCAAATATTCTCACGCGCCACGCCATGCCAGGCAGCGAGCTCATCGCGCAGGTCGTTGGACATGGGATCGGGATAGCGGTTGAGCGGCGTGGCAGCCAGGGCGGCGTCGACCGCTTCGCGCACGCCAGCAGGTACGGGATAGGTGTTCTCGTTGGCCGAAAGATTGATGCGCGTGGGCGTAAAGTTGGGATCGTAGGGCTCGATACCGGCCAAGTAGGGCTGGACGAGCTCCTTCATGCGCGGCGTGAGTTCGGCCATGTTAGGCCTCCTCGCCGGTCGCGCCAGCGCCATCCGCGCCTGCAGCCGCCAGGTCCACGCCCTCGGCAACCGTCACGGTCGTATCGCCCGGCCAGGCGACCTTGGTCAGGTCGGTCGCGGCCAGAGACTCGGCACTCACGGCATCCTCGCCCTGCTCCAGCACACGGCGACGCAGAGCGGCGGAAAGCGCGTGCGCCCACAGGCCCTCGGCCTCGGCCAGGCGCTGCGTAGCGGGAGCATCGGAGAGCAGGCCTTCGGGCGTATAGCAAATGACACTCGAGCGCTTAACGAACTCTTCGACCGAAAGCGGGTTGGAGAACATGGCCGTGCCGCCGGTCGGCAGCGTGTGATTGGGGCCGGCAACATAATCGCCGAGCGGCTCGGAGCTCCAAGCGCCCACAAAGATGGCGCCGGCGTTGCGAATGCCGCCGAGCAGGCCCATCGCATCCTTACAGTGCAGCTCAAGGTGCTCGGGCGCCACGGTGTTCACGGCCTCGACGGCGGCAGCCATATCGGCGGCCACCACGATGGTGCCTTCGTTGTCGAGCGAAGCGCGCGTAATCTCGGCACGCGGCGACTGCGCCACCAGGATGTCGATGCCGGCCTCGACCTCGCGCGCAAACTGCTCGTCGCAAGTCACCAGATAGCAGGCTGCCAGCGGATCGTGCTCGGCCTGGGCCATCAGGTCTGCCGCGACCACCATGGGCTTGGCCGTGGCATCGGCCAGCACGCAGACCTCGGACGGGCCGGCGACCATGTCGATTCCCACGTCGCCCGAGACAATCTGCTTGGCAGCGGCAACAAAAGCGTTACCCGGACCGGTGATCTTGTCGACACGCGGAATGGTCTCGGTACCGTACGCCAGCGCGGCCACGGCCTGAGCGCCGCCCACCATATAGATTTCGTCCACGCCGCCGAGCTTTGCCGCGGCGAGCGTGTAGGGGCTGATCAGGCCGTCCTTTTGCGGCGGCGTCACCATAACCACGCGCTTGACGCCGGCAACCTTGGCGGGAATGGCGTTCATGAGCACGGTGGAGGGATATTGCGCGCGGCCGCCCGGTACATAGATGCCGGCCGCCGCAAGCGGGGTCACCTTAACGCCGAGCATCGTGCCGTCCGCACGCGTGGTAAACCAGCTCTGCTCGACCTCGCGCTGGTGGAACTCACGAATCTGGCGCGCGGCCTTCTCGAGCGCGGCGACAAAGGCCGAGTCGAGGCCTTCGAGCGCGGCATCGATCTGCTCTTGCGGCAGACGGAAGCTCTGCAACTCAACGCCGTCAAAGCGCTGGCAATAGTCGCGCACCGCGGCATCGCCGTTGGCACGCACGTTGGCCACGATATCGCGGGCGGCGTCGACGATGTTTTGCGGCAGCACGCCCTTGCGGTTGAGCTGGTTGGTAACGAGGCGCTCACCGGGAGCAAGCTTGATGGTCTTCATATCGGTATCCCCTATCGGTCGAGGTTGTGTTCGAAAAACGAGAGGCCGGGCGGCGGCGCCAATCGGCCCGCAGCCCGTACGTTGGGGCGCCCGTGCGCGCTCGCGCTATTGTGCCGAGCCCGCGACGGGCTCAAAATGCTTGTCCTTAACGGCCGCGGCCAAGCGATCTGCCAGATTGCGTACGCGCGGATCCAGGCGCGCAGCACCCGGATTGACAAAGAAGCGGGCCGTGCAGTCCATGATGCGGCCGGTGATGACCAGGTCGTTGTCGCGCAGGGTGGCGCCCGTGGCGGTGATGTCCACGATGCGATCGGTCATGCCGACAATGGGGCCCAGCTCGATGTTACCGTGCAGCGAGACGATATCGGCGTTCACGCCGCGCTTGGCATACCAGGCACTCGCAATGCGCGGGTACTTGGTGGCCACGCGAAGCGAACCGCGGCGGGCATAGTTGCGCTCGGCCTGGCCGGCGCGCCACGCGGGCTCCGCCTCGATAAAGGTGCACAGACCATAGCCCAGGTCGACCAGCTGCAGCAGGTTGAGGTCTGCCTCAATGAGCGAGTCCCAACCGCAGATGCCGCAATCGGCACCACCGCAGCCCACAAAGGCAGGCGCATCGCTGGGACGCACGATGACAAACTCGATATCGCCGACCGCGCCCTTGCCGGCACGCGTGTCGCGGCCGCGCACAATCAGGTGACGGCCGGGGTCACGCAGCTCAGAGACGTCCAAGCCCGCGGCCTCGAGCACGTCGAGCGTGTCGGCCTTAAGCGAGCCCTTGGGCACAGCGATGCGCAGCGGGCCCTCGGCGCCACGGCCCGCGGCGTGATCGCCGTCGGAAGCGGCATCCTCGGCCGAGGTGCGCGCGGCCTCCAGGCGCTCGAGCGAAAAGGCGAAGCCCGCCGCCGGCACCTCGATACCGTCGCCAAATGCGCCGGTAAAGATGGAGTCATAGCGTCCGCCCGAACCGACCGGATCGGGCAGTCCGCCGGCATAAGCCTTAAAGACCAGGCCCGTGTAGTAATCGAAAGAGTTCATGATGGAGAAGTCGAAGGACAGCACCCGGGCGTCCTCGGGAGCCAGGCCATCGACCAGGGCACGCAGCTCGCGCGTGAGCGGCGCAACAATGCCCGCCGCCGCCAGCAGCGCGTCGACGCGGTCGAGCACCTCGGCACCACCGTGCAGGCGCGGCAGCTCGCTAATGGCGACCTTAACGGCCTCGGACTCTGCGCTTTCCGCCACGCGGGCATCGAGGCCCACGAAGTCGTTGGCGTGCACGCAGCGCAGCGCCTCGGCAGCCAGCTCGCGATCTTCGCACGCCGCAAGCAGTTCCTTAAACGGACGCACACTGCCCGCGATAATGCGCGCACCGGGAAGTGCCAGCTTGCGCACGGCCTCGGCGACCAGTGAGACAATCTCGACATCGCCCGCGGTGTCGCCCGCGCCGATGAGCTCAAAACCTAGTTGCGTAAACTGACGCGAGCCGCCGGCATTGTGCTGACACTCGCGAACCACCGGCGCCTCATAGCGCAGGCGCAGCGGCAGATCGGCCGCACGCATGCGAGTCGAAACCAGGCGAACAATCGGCAGCGTGTTGTCGGGACGGACCACCAGCAGGCGACCGTCGTCATCAAAGAGCTTAAACGGCGT
>CABUZF010000105.1 GCA_902495985.1 uncultured Collinsella sp. | reverse complement strand
TCAATCTGTTGACGCTATGACCATTCGTGAGTTACTGGGCGGCAGGCTCGCTGTTCCCATTAATTTGTCACCCTGTCTCAATGCAATCAATCAATGTCCCGAAGCTCAGCTGGTTAATTTCCGCTTTCGCGATGTCGAATACGGAAGCAGGGCGCAGGCTGAGTTTCTTCAAGCCGGGGGATTGATATTGAGTTTTTCTGGCTCTTCTCTCGCATCAGATGGATTGGAAGTGAGCGAGTGCTCTATTGAAGGCTCGCATGACGTAGCCTTGCCCATCTACTTTTGCTATCGACAAAATGCCTGGACCGATCGACACCAGACGGTATTTCTTCACCTATTGCGTCATCTTGCTTCGTGAGGCCATTTGGCCTCGTGTTGTCAAGTGAATGTTGACGCCTTGTAACACATGACTGACGGCTTTGCCCTCATGCTTTTCCAAGATTCCGATTCAGATTGTTGACTCTTGGAGGGCGGAGCATGAAAAACCGTACGGTTTTGCTTTATATGACGTTCGTTTTTCTGTCGAACTTCAGCACCATTTTGTATTTTCTGACGGTTTACCTTGAATTCGTCGGATTCTCGATAGTGGCGATTTCTAGCATGATGATTGCATATCAAGTGAGCAAGTTCATCCTCGAAGTTCCCACTGGCTATATTGCTGATAGGTTTGGACGAAAGACAAGCGGTCTCGTTGGCGTCGTGGGGATGCTTGGATACTACGCTGCCCTGCTTCTCGTCCGTTTCCCTCTGCTTTTAATCGGTGCGTTCGCTCTCAAAGGTTTTGCCGTTGCATGTCTGAGCGGATCCATAGAAGCGATTTACATTGACAGCGTCTCTCAGGACCAGCTCGTAAGACTTAATGTCGTTGAGCGATTTGTTTTCTATGCCTCTTATGCCATCTCCGCTTGCGTGGGTGGTTTCATTTCGTCTGTCGGTGCATATCTCATTGGTCTTTCGGCAGATATCATCGCAATGGTGTTGACGTTGGTTGTCGTTGTCTGCATTCCTGAGATGCGAAGAGGGGGCACTGCGGGGGCACCTGAGCGTGGAATTAGCCCGAAGATGATCGGTGCCGCTATTGCGTGTAATGGCATTCTTCGTTCAGCGTTCATCATGGACTGTTCTCAGGCATTTGCTTTTGTCGCCCTGGAAGACTTTTTCTCACTGCTGCTTGCGGGCCGCGGAATGAATTCCGTCGCTTCGGGTGTGACCATTGCGGTCCAGCTCCTTGCCTCGGCCTCCATGGGGCTTATTGTGCCCAGTGTGATTGCTCATGTCGACAAGGGCCGTTTTGCGCGTATTTGCGGCATCATTCGCTTAGTATTGACAGCTTTGTTTTTGATCCCCCTTACTCCGGCTAATTTGCTGCCCGTGTTCTATGTGCTGCAGACGGTTGCGTACTCGTTGTTTGCTCCAATTAAATACTCAATTTTTCAAAATGCTGCTGATTCTTCGATGCGCTGTTCATTGATTTCGGTTCAAAGCCAGATGGTGGCGGTGGGTGCTGTTCTTTTCTATCTGCTCAACGCTGTGTTGAGCAGCGCTGCGGGCATTCGAGTCGTATTGCTTGTCGCGCTCGGGATTTCTTCTTTGGTGTATATCCCCGCGCTATTTCGTCTTACAAGCCAAAGGACATGAGTATTTAGACACCGATAACTTATATATCAACGCCAATAAACCCGAGCGCGAGGGCGTTTGGGTTTATTATTGAAGCGTATGTAACCTGGCGGCGCCACACCGCCTGTTAGTAGGGAGACACATGAACGTTCTGGTCGTCAACGCAGGATCTTCGACCCTTAAGTATCAGGTCATCGATACCAAGTCCCACAAGGTGTCCGCAAAGGGCTCCTGCGAGCGCGTCTGCTTTACCGGCGGTACCTTCACCCACGCTGCCAACGGTTCCAAGAAGGTGACCGAGAACATCGAGTTCCCCGACCACAAGGTCGCCATCGAGGTCGTCCTGAAGGACCTCGAGGCCAACGGCGTCAAGATCGAGGGCATCGGCCATCGCATCGTTCAGGGCGGTTGGTACTTTGGCGATTCCTCCCTCGTCGACGAGGACGTTCTCGCTAAGATCCGCGAGGTCGCCCCGCTGGCGCCGCTCCACAACAACCCCGAGGCCAACGTTATCGAGTTCTGCCTGGAGCAGTATCCCGACCTGCCCAACGTCACGGTCTATGACACCGCTTTCCACTTCAACATGCCCGAGGTCGCCAAGACTTACGCTCTACCCAAGGACGTTTGCGACAAGCTGCACATCCGTAAGTACGGCGCCCACGGCACCAGCTACCGTTACATCTCCAAGAAGGTCGCCGAGATGACCAACGGCGAGGCCCGCAAGGTCGTCGTGTGCCATATCGGCTCCGGCGCTTCCCTGTGCGCTATCGAGGACGGCAAGTGCATGGACACCACCATGGGCCTCACCCCGCTCGATGGCGTCATGATGGGCACCCGCTGCGGCTCCATCGACCCGGCTACCGTGTGCTACCTGCAGCGCGAGGGTGGCTACACCTTCGACGAGGTCGACGAGATGATGAACAAGAAGTCCGGCCTTTTGGCTGTGACCGGCGGCAAGACCAACGACTGCCGCAACGTCGAGGAGCTCGCCGCCGCTGGTGACCCCGATGCTCAGCTCGCCTTCGACATGTTTGTCTACAAGATTGCCGCCAAGGCTGCCGAGATGGCTGCTTCCATGTGCGGCATGGACACCCTGGTCTTTACCGCCGGCATCGGCGAGCACGCTCCGGCTGTCCGCGCTGGCGTGGCCGACCGTCTGGCCTTTATGGGCGTCAAGATGGATCATGCCCGCAACGCCCTGCGTGGCGACGGCGCTTGGTGCCTGTCTGCCAAGGATTCCAAGGTCAAGATTTTCGTCATCCCCACGGACGAGGAGTTCATGATCGCTTCCGACGTCGAGCGCATCGTCAACGGCAAGTAATTGCAAGAGGGGAGGGGCTGGACGACCGAGCGCCGTTCGGCCCCTCTTTTGTGCTCGTTGGGCGATATGCTTGATAGCTATTTATCAAGTTGTGATAACTTCTTATTAAAATGCGGCCGCCTTAAGGGGTCTGCGTCGACCGTATTGCACTGCAAAGGAGTCTCATGAACGTACTTGTTGTCAACGCCGGCAGCTCAAGCCTTAAATATCAGCTTTTGGATACCGATACCCGCGAGGTTTTCGCCAAGGGCAACTGCGAACGTATCGGTTCGGACATGGGCATCTTTGGCCACTCCGAGAACGGTGGCGCCAAGCAGACCGAGGAGGTCCCTTTCCCCGATCATCGCTCTGCTATCGCTCGTGTGCTCGAGGAGCTCGAGAAGACCGACTTTACGATTGATGGCATTGGGCATCGCATCGTTCAGGGCGGCTGGCACTTCGATGATTCCGCGGTCGTCGACGACGAGGTCATGGCCAAGATTCTCGAGGTGGCACCGCTTGCCCCGCTGCACAACTACGGCGAGGCCGCGGCGATTGAGTATTGCCGTGAGAAGTATCCGAAGCTGCCCAACGTGGCGGTCTTCGACACCTCGTTCCACATGACCATGCCCGAGGTCGCCTATACCTACGCGCTGCCCAAGGACGTGTGCGACAAGTACCACGTGCGCAAGTACGGCGCCCACGGCACGAGCCACCGCTATGAGTGGATGATGGCCAAGGAGATCCTGGGTTCGCGCTGCCACCGTCTGCTTTCTTGCCATTTGGGTAACGGTGCTTCGCTCGCTGCTATCGAGGACGGCGTGTGCCGCGACACCACGATGGGCCTCACGCCGCTTGACGGTCTGATGATGGGTACCCGCTGCGGTTCCATTGACCCGGCTACCGTATGCTACCTGCAGCGCGAGGGCGGTTACAGCTACCAGGAAGTCGACGACATGATGAACAAGCAGTCCGGCCTGCTTGCCATTTCGGGTATCTCCAACGACGCCCGCGACATCCGTACACGCGCCTCCGAGGGCGACGAGCGCTGCCTGCTCGCCTTCGATATGTTCGCCTACAAGGCCATGCAGCAGGCCGGCTCCATGATCGCTTCCATGGCGGGCGTGGACACCATCACCTTTACCGCCGGCATCGGCGAGAACGACTGGTCGATCCGCAAGGCCTTCTGCGACTGCTTTGAGTGGCTGGGCGTGCGCATCGACAACAACAGGAACCGCGAGGCCGTAGGCAACGGTCCGCAGGTCATCAGTTCCGCCGGTTCCGCCGTCACGGTCATGGTCATCCCCACCGACGAGGAATACATGATCGCCCACGACGTCGAGCGTCTGACCAAGAACAACTAACGCGCGCATTTGCAAGTAAACGAAAGGCCTCCAGAGCAACAGCTCCGGAGGCCTTTTTGCTAGCAGGCGGAAATACCAGTCCCAAAGTGACCATCGCCAGTAACGCCTGCACTCCCAGCAACGGCACCCGGCCATCCAGATCTTCAGCCTCAGCTCGTAGCCAAGCCGCCGTCCACTCCAGATACCCTGACTGCCACGTGACGGCAGGGACCCTACAGGGTAAAGCTCTGAAAATATTCCACAGGACGGAGGAAGCCCCCGCCGCACGTAGTGCGCAGCGGGGGCTTCCGACATGTCCGAGGACGTTTTCAGAGCTTTACCCTGTAGGGTCCCGAGGGGATATGTTCGCTACTCAGCCATCTGAGCCTGGACGGCGGTGATGGCCACGACACCCACGATGTCGTCGGCAGAGCAGCCGCGCGACAGGTCGTTAACCGGCTTGGCGATGCCCTGCAGGATGGGGCCGTAGGCGTCAGCACCGGCGAAGCGCTGGACCAGCTTGTAGCCGATGTTGCCGGCCTCGAGGTCGGGGAACACGAGCACGTTGGCCTTACCGGCAACGGAGGAGCCGGGAGCCTTGAGCTGGGCGACGGTGGGGACGATGGCGGCGTCGAGCTGCAGGTCGCCATCGATGGCGAGCTCGGGAGCCTTCTCTTTGCAGAACTTCACGGCCTCCTGGACCTTCTTTGCGACCTCGCCACCGGCGGAGCCCATGGTGGAGTAGGAGAGCATGGCCACGTGCGGCTCAACGTTGCCCATGAAGGTGGACCAAGAGTGAGCGGAGGCGATGGCGATCTCGGAGAGCTCGTCGGAGGACGGGTTGATGTTGAGGCCGCAGTCGGCGAAGATCAGCGTGCCGTCGGTGCCGAACTGCGGGGTGTTGGTGCACATCACGAAGAAGGCCGAGACCAACTTGGTGCCCGGGGCGGTCTTGAGGATCTGCAGCGCGGGGCGCAGGGTGTCGGCGG
>CABUZF010000104.1 GCA_902495985.1 uncultured Collinsella sp. | reverse complement strand
GCGTTAGGACCGCCCATGAAAGCACTTCCGTTTCCCTGCATCCGCCCGGCTCAGGACCGCGTGCTCGAGGCGCTGCCTGCAATGGACAGCATCATGAGCGGCAACGATGCTCTGCGCGGAGCCATTGCCGATGGTCTGATGCTCAAGGACCCGGGTGCGGCGTATTACGTGTACGAATGCTCGGGCGAGCCGGGACGTGTGACGGGTGTCGTGGCGATCTGCCCGACGAGTGTACTTGCGGGCGGCAAGGGCGATGCCAGCGCCGACGTGGCCGCCGCCGCGCGCGCGATCGCCGAGCTCAAGGTGCAGCCGCGCCCCGTGTCGCTCGCCTACGAGGCGTCGCCCGTCATGGACATCATCCTGGGCGCTGCCAAAGAGGGCGCCTCGCTCTACGCCGTCACCGACCCCGCGGGTATTACGCACCGCGTGTGGGAGGTCAAGCGCGAGGACGCCGTCGGCGCCATCCGTGCCATGCTCGACCAGGCGCCGGAGCCGGCACTGGCCGACGACCCTGCCTACGCTGCCGCACTAGTCGAGGCATCACAGCTCCTGGCCGATGAGGCCCGTTCCGCCGGAACGTACACCGGCAAGGAGCCGTTCAACTTTACCGTTGCCGTGCTCTTCCCCGCTGCGCAGGTCAGCGGCGGCGCACCGCAGGTTCCGACGGGTCTGCTCACGCACCAAGTCGCGCGGTTCTAGCAAGACCAGACCGCGCAGCACAAAAATCGGCAGCTCAACAAACAGGGGGCGGAGATGCAGCAGGTACATGCATCTCCGCCCCTTTTGCGTCGAGAAGTTATGCCAGCGACCCGTGCCGCCACGCTCGCGTTATCCCCGTTGCGGGCCTGCTGCCGCCACAAGTGGTTCAAGCCCCAGCTCGCGCGCGTAATCCTCCTGCGTAAAGACTTCGACAAGTTCAAACGTATCGGCCGTATCGTCAAACGCAAAATGCAGCACTGAGCAGTTGCCCGGCACGCGTTCGCGCTCGTCTGCCGCCGCGCCCCGCACGTGGTCCAAAAACTCCTTGATAGCCGAGCCATGGCTCACCGCGAGCACGCACTCGTGGTCCGGACGTCGCATAAGATCGGTTATCGTCGCCGCCATGCGCTCGCGCACCTGCATCTGGCTCTCGCCGCCAAACTGACGATAGAAATCTCGCCACGGGCGCTCGGGCATAAGCATCACGCGCTCGGCCTCAAAGTCGCCAAAGAACCACTCACGCAGACCGTCCAGGCGCTCGTACGCCAAGCCCGGCCACAGGTTGGCGATAGTCTGCTCGGTGCGATGAAGCGTGGAGGTGTAGGCATGATCGGGCTCAATGCCGCACGCACGTAAAAACATGCCGGCGCGCGCCGCCTGGTCGCAACCCAACTGCGTAAGCGGCGAGTCACTCCACCCCTGAATGATACGCTTGAGGTTGAATATCGTCTGTCCATGACGGACCAGATACAGATCTTTATTCATAGGGGTCCTTTCGTTCGTTACCAATCAAGGAGCGAAAACGCCCCGTCGCAATAGCCAAAATGAAGCACGGCTCCGTTGTCGGGTAGCTCTCCCCTGCCAGTCACATACTCAAGAAACTCCTGGCAGGCTGAGCCGTGGGAAACCGCCAGCACGCAGTCGTGCTGCGGCCTGGCCATGATGCGCGACAGCACCGCGACCATACGCGACTGGAGCTGCACTTCAGACTCGCCACCAAAGGCCACCGGATAATCACCCCAGGGCTGCGGCGGCATATCGCGATTTGATGTGCCCTCCAGCGAGCCCAAATGCCACTCGCGTAGGTCATCGACCAGCTCTATCGAGCAGCCCTCGCCAGCAATTAGCTCAGCCGTACGCCGCGCCCGGCCCAACGGGGAGGAATACACACGGTCAAAGGTCACGCCACGCGCCTCAAACGCCGCGCGCGTCGCCAGCGCCTGCTCGCGCCCGCGCGCCGTAAGCGGCGAATCGTGCCCACCCTGCAAAATGTTCTGCACGTTGAGCTCAGTCTGCCCATGCCGCACCAAATACAAATCTGCCACACGCCCTCCTCTCGCACCACCGCAAAGGGGACAGGTACCTTTGTGGTGGTTTACCGCCGGATCACACCGCGGTGACGCTCAACTACAGCAGTACGTCGGCGAGCGAACGCTTGGGTACGTGGTGCACCCGTGCCTCGTCGCGCCAATAATTGATGGAGCCATCGGGGTTGGAATCGATCGCATCGATCACCTGCGTCTCGGCCGGAACGCCAAACGCCATGATCAGCTTGAGCTCATACTTGTCGCTATCGAGCCCCATGGCATCGATCGCGTGGGGCGTAAAGGCCTTGAACATGCAGGCAGCCACCTCGGGCGTGGCGCTGCGGGCGGCGAGCATCATCGTCTGCGCGGCAATGCCCGTGTCGACCTCAGTAATAGGAGCGGCGGGCTTACCCGGAACGGCGCGCTCGGCAAGAATCGCGATGTAGCCGGTCGGGCGCTCACCCTCGGCAGGACCCGGCCAGTCCTTAAGCGCGCCGGCCCATGCAAGCTCGTCAAACACGCGAGCGCAGTCCTCGGAACCGCTCACCACATGAAAACGAAGACGCTGAGCATTGGCACCACAGGGAGCCAGGTGAGCCAGCTCTGCCAGCTCGAGCAAAAACTCACGCGGCACGCGCATGGACTCGTCAAAGCGACGGCACGTACGGGCGCGGCGGACCAGCGCGTCAAACGTGTCCAGGCCGAGCTTTTCGCAACCTTGCTTTGACATCGACTCCGCGCTAGACGGCGCCGCGGGAACTGTTTCGTTCATAGGGACCCCCAATTTCGGGCAATTGTTCTTAGGAAAATCTAACCTAAAACGTAGGCAATAACGAACAGGGCCGCAATGTTCTACACCTGTTGAATAGAAAATCGCGACGTGGGGAACAACGGAGACAATTCGGGGCCTTTGGGTTACGTTTCACCCTCCCCGACCCATACGCCAGCGCCTTTAGGCGATACTGGTCGTAACGATCAAGGCTTACGCCGCACGGAAAGGAGACATTATGGGCATCTTTAAGAATGATGACCAAAAATCGAGCCAGTTTGGATTTGACGAGAAAAGCATGGCAGGCAAGGCCGTCAAGGCCGTGCGCTGGATTTACGCCATCACGGGCGTCTTGGCGCTCGTCGCCGGCATCGCACTGCTGTTTGCGCCCGCCAAGTCCCTCGTCTTCCTAACGACCGTCTTGGGCTTCTACTTTGTGATCACGGCCGCGATCAGGCTGTTTACCGCTGTTTTCGAGCCACTGCTGCCCACCGGCTGGCGCGTGACGAGCATCATCTCCAACCTACTCATTATCTTGGGCGGCGTCATAATCCTGCGCAACCAGGCCTTCTCGACCGCAACGCTCACCACGATGGTGGTTATCGTGGCCGGCTTTGGCTGGATCGTCGAAGGTGTCATGTCCATTCTGGAGTCCGAGCTTTCGTCCAACCGTACCCTCGCCATCCTGAGCGGCGCGCTCTCCATCATCGCCGGCATGTTCGTGTTTATCTATCCGCTGTGGTCGGCCAAGATGCTCGTCATCTTTAGCGGCGCCGCACTGCTGGTGTTTGGCGTAACGCTGATTGTCCGCGCCATTCAGTTTGGCAAACTGGTGCACTAGATGCCAAGGACGCTCTTTATTGATGCCGACGCCTGCCCGGTCACGCGCGAGTCGATCGACTGCGCGCGGCGGGCGGGCGACGCCGTGGTTATCGCCGGCAACAGCACGCAAAACCTGGAACGGCACATTCGCCGCGACGACCCGCGCGATGCCGAGCACGCGCGACGCGGCTTTTGGGTCACGACGCTCGATGTGAGCGTGGGCGCCGACAGCGCCGACTTTGCCATTGTCGAACGCCTGCAGGCGGGCGACGTAGTCGTGACGCAGGACATTGGCTTGGCGAGCATGGCGCTCGGGCGCGATGCCGCCGCCATCGGCGTGCGCGGGCGCGTCTACGACAAAGCGACCATCGACATGCAGTTGTTTATTCGCCACGAGGAAAAGAAGGTACGCCGCGCCGGGGGACGCACTCGCGGACCGGCGGCATTTACCAGCGAAGACCGGGCCCGCTTTAAACGCAACCTCACCGAGCTGCTGCGCTAACCAAGGTAGATTTTCGGGACATGCCCGGAAATCTACCTTTTTGTTTTGAGCGGTGTGAGCGCTCGGAATCCATGGCTCAACAAAAAAACGGGCTTCAAAATGCCATGCGTCGCCGCATTGCGCAGGCGCCGAGCATGGCTATTTGAAGCCCATTTTTTAGGCCTACTTAGAGGCCGAAGGCGGATAGGATAAGGCCCCAGCCGGCGCCGATGACGTACATCATGACCAGGAACACGGCGTTTTCACGAGCGCTGCGGTTGGTGCGGAACAGGACAAGATAGCCCACGCCGGCGGAAATGAGCGTGCCGGCGAGCATCGGCGCCAGCTGTAGCGCGCCCTCCAGGTACAGCTGCGTAATGACCACGCTGGCCGAGCAGTTGGGGATCAGGCCGACGAGTGCCGAGCCCAAGACGGCGAGCGTCTCGTTGCCACGCAGGAACTGCTCGATCGCGGACTCTCCGAAGGTCTCGAGCACGGCAACTAGAATCAGCGTCACCAGGAAAATAAAAACCGAAACCTGCACGGTGTGCGAGATCGCGCTGCGGATAATCGACAGGACGGGCGCACCTTCGTGGGAGTGACCGTGGTCGTGCCCATGGCCGTGGTGGTGCTCATGCTCGCCTGCGTGACCGTGGTCATGGCTGTGTCCGTGGTCGCGCTCGTGTTCATCTTCATCATCATCGCAACCGCAATGGTCGCGCTCGCACAACTCGTGGATGTGGTCGGCGCTCACGCCCGCCTCGGCCACTTCATCAATGATGTCGCCCCCGGTATGGTCGTCGTGCGCGCAGTTCACATGAGCCGGATTGGCAGCGGTCCCCAGCACGGTACGGCGAATCGCCGCATGCGCGCGGGCATTACGACGAAGGCCGCGGATAGCCGCGTCCACGATAAAGCCCGTGACCAGCGCGATCAGCGCTTTCGAAGCCAAAAGCATCGCCATAGTCTGCACGGGAACCTGCTCGGCAAGCAACAGTGGTAGCATCTCATCGGAGGTCGAGAGAAACACCGCCACCAGGGTGCCCAGCGTCACGACGCGACCGGCGTACAGCGTTGCCGCCATCGCCGAAAAGCCGCACTGCGGCACCATGCCCAGTAACGAGCCAACCACGGGACCAGCAGCTCCGGCGCGCTTGATGGCACCGTTAACGCGATCGCCCGCCACATGCTCGAGCG
>CABUZF010000103.1 GCA_902495985.1 uncultured Collinsella sp. | reverse complement strand
CATAGCCCTGCTCGGTCATTAATTCATGCATAGCGTTTACGGTCGCCGGTTCGTTGTCGTAGGGCCCGGTGTGCATGCATTGAACGCAGAGACCCTCGTCAACTTTAAGCAGCTCGACGGCAGAAAAGTCCAGTTTCTTTTTGGTCGTGGCTTCCGCGACTGCCCAGTCAAAGTCATCTTGGGTGACGAAATCGGGCAGGCGGATGCACGAGATAAAGTTGAAATCGTCCTTGCGTACATAATCGATGTCGCCGCTCGGGGAGTCTTGCCACCAGAAACCCTCGAGCGGCGGTACCACAAAGTCGAAATAGCCCTCGATACTCCTTGAACCTTTCTTCGACATCTTGACGGTATAGGCGATGCCGTAAAGCAGCGGCAGGGCGTTTTGATACTCGCCACCTTCGGTATTTGGGTCGCCCTTTCCGCGAACGGCAACGTAGCTCATAGGCGGGACAGTTACGATACTCGGCTTGCTTGCAGGTTTGTAGAGCTCCTTGCATTCCTTCTTAAAGTCGAACGCCATGTTGGCCGCCTTTCTGCGTATTGGCCTGCTTAGATAGCGGAATCATATCATAGAAACGAACAGCTGTTCGAATGATTTGGCTGACAGATTGAGATGTGTGCGTTGTGTTTGGCGGTCGGCCTGACCCCGTCGATGATTTCTCTGCCTCCCCGGCGCCTCATCTATAGCTTCCATTTCCCCATATAAAACCCGCCAAAATAAACCTGTCCCTTTTTGGTCGGTGCGAAATGGGTAATACTAAAGAGTTATCCGACCAGATGGGAACCGATCGATGGCCTATATCGAATTTAAAGACGTCATCAAAGCATACGGCGAGGGCGATGCCCGCATTCACGCGCTCGACGGCGCGAGCTTTACCGTTGAGCGTGGCGAGCTTGCCATTATCCTGGGCGCTTCGGGCGCCGGTAAAACCACGGCGCTCAACATTCTGGGTGGCATGGATACGGCGACCTCCGGCACCGTGACGGTGGACGGGCGCGACGTGAGCTCCGCCAACGAGGCTCAGCTCGTGGAATACCGCCGCGCCGATGTCGGCTTTGTCTTCCAGTTCTACAATCTGGTCCCCAACCTGACGGCGCTCGAAAACGTCGAGCTCGCGGCGCAGATCTGCCCCGATTCGCTCGATGCCGAGCAAACGCTTTGCCAGGTTGGCTTGGGTGAGCGCCTCGCCAACTTCCCCGCGCAGCTTTCGGGCGGCGAGCAGCAGCGCGTGTCCATTGCCCGTGCACTGGCAAAGAACCCCAAGCTGCTCCTGTGCGACGAGCCCACGGGCGCGCTCGACTATAAAACCGGTAAGCAGATCTTGCAGCTGCTGCAGGATACCTGCCGCAAGCAGGGCATTACGGTCATCATCATCACCCACAACTCCGCGCTGGCGCCCATGGCCGATCGCCTGATCCGCTTTAAGAACGGTCGCGTGGAGAGCGAGACGGTCCAGCAAAATCCCGTGCCTATCGAGACGATCGAGTGGTAGCGCCCATGGACCAAGACCGCCAAAACAGCCTACGCCGCGACGCGCAGAACACGGAGCGCGAGCAGGATTTTACGACCTACCGCACTGCCCAAAGCTCAAACGATATGGTGCCGACGGTTTTTCGCCGTGGCATCTACCGCACAATCCGAGGCAGTCTTAAGCGCTTCTTGTCAATCGTGGTCATCACCGCGCTTGGCGTGAGCGTGATGTGCGGCCTTAAGGCGGGTTGCGAGGACCTGTGCGATTCGGTTGACGCCTACTTCGACCAGCAAAATGTCTATGACATTAACGTGCAGTCGACCTATGGCCTGACTGACGATGATCTCGCCGCCATCCAAGAGGTCGATGGTGTCGAGACGGCCGAGGGCATCTACACCGAGACCGCCTACACCGCCGTGGGCACAACGCGCGAGCGCGTGGTCGTGCAGAGTCTCTCCAAGG
Organism: uncultured Collinsella sp.; assembly: GCA_902495985.1. GTDB lineage: Bacteria > Actinomycetota > Coriobacteriia > Coriobacteriales > Coriobacteriaceae > Collinsella. Next base: position 3,339 of record CABUZF010000103.1, on the reverse strand, counting down.
AGAACATCGATCAGCCGGTGCTCGTGAACGGCGATTTGCCCGAGAGCGCCGATGAAGTCGCGGTGACTTCGAAGTTCCTGAAGGCATCGGGCAAGAAAATCGGCGATACGGTGAGTTTTGCCGCCAATGACGCGAGCTCGTCCAATCAAAGCGCCAAGGACCAGTTTGCCGCGGGCGATTACACCATTACGGCTGAGGTCCTCGACCCCACTGATGTAAGTTCTGACTCGACAGTCAACGCCTTTCGCGCTGCTTCGGCGGCGGACTATAAGTTCTATGTGAGCGAGGACGCCGCGACATCTTCTTCCTACTCCGCGGTCCACGTGATCGTCGAGGGAGCCAAGAGCCTCAACTCCTATTCGGATTCCTACGCGGCAAAGATCGATGAGGTCAAGGGCAATATCGAGAAGATCCGCGAGGAGCGTGAGAAGGCGCGCGCTCAGGAACTGACGGTCGACACGCCGGCAAGCTTGGATGCGGCCGAGCGCCAGGCGAATATGCTCTTTGGGATTGAGCAGGACAACATCAATCGCATGACCGAGGGCAGCGACGAGCGTGCGCAGGCGCAAGCCGACCTGGACCAGCGCCGTGCCGCCGCCGACCAGCAGTTTGCCGATGCCCGCGCCGAGCTCTCTGACCTTGGTGAATGCACCTGGTACATCCAGGACCGCGGCAATATCGCAAGCTACTCGAGCGTGGAGAGCGATAGCTCGTCAATTGAGGCTATCGCCACGGTGTTCCCGTTCATCTTCTTTATCGTCGCCGTGCTCATCAGCCTTACCACCGCTACGCGTATGGTCGAGGAGGAGCGCACGCTCATCGGCCTGTATAAGGCGCTCGGTTATTCGCGCGGATGCATCCTGTCCAAATACGTGGACTATGCGCTGTGGGCTTGTCTGATCGGCGGCGTGCTTGGCAACATCATCGGATTTGTGGGCCTGCCGCTGTTCCTGTTTACGGTGTTCGACGACATGTACTCGCTGCCCCAGATGCTGCTTTCGTACGATATCGTGTCGTCGCTCGTGTCGGTAGCGCTGTTTGCCGTGGGCGTGGTGGGCGCCACGATTATCGCCTGCCGCCACGAGATGGCCGAGACGCCGGCTTCGCTCATGCGTCCCAAGGCGCCGCGTGCCGGCTCACGCATTCTGCTCGAGCGTATCGGATTTATCTGGCGCCGCATGGGCTTCTTAAACAAGGTGGCGGCGCGTAACCTGTTCCGCTACAAAAAGCGCGCCTTTATGACCATCTTCGGTATCGCCGGCTGCACAGCGCTCGTGATCTGCGGCATGGGTATTCGCGACACGTCGGTGGCGCTTTCGCCCAAGCAGTACGGCCACATCACACGCTACGATCTGCTGGCGGTCGCCAATCCCGACGATTTTTCGCAGACGTGCGCGGCGCTCGACGAGCGAAGCGCGGTCAAGGATTCCGGTGTGACCGTAACTTCGACGCTGCCGATCATGACTGACAACGTTACCTTTACGTTTGGCGGCAAGAGCGAGACCGTGCAGCTCATCGTGATTCCCGACGACCGCACGGGTGACTTGGGCGATTACGTGCGCCTTGAGGATGAGTCCAAAGAGCCGCTGTCTTTGCGTGACGGAGACGTGTATCTGAGTAAGAGTTCACAGTTGGTGCTGGGGATTCAGCCGGGCGATACGGCACACGTCCAGGATTCGTCGCTCAATGTTGCCAAGGTCAAGGTCAGCGACATTTCGCTTAACTATCTGGGCAACACGCTTTACATGACGCAGAGCACCTATGAGCGCGCGTTCGGTCGAAGTGCGCGCCTCAACGGCATCCTTGCGCTGCTTAAGGGTTCGTCGGCCGATCAGATTGCGTTTAGCAAGAAGATTAAGAGCGACGGTTGGCTCACCATCTCGAGCACGGCCGAGCATTGGGAGAACTATGAGGCGAACTTTGCGATTATCAATTCCGTCGTGGTGCTCGTGACCTTTATGGCGGCGTGCCTGTCGTTTGTGGTGGTGTTTACGCTGTCCAACACGAATATCTCCGAGCGCGAACGCGAGCTGGCGACCATCAAGGTGCTGGGCTTCCGCCGTGGCGAGGTGCACCATTACGTCAACAAGGAGACGTTGATCCTCACGGCAATTGGCGCCGCGCTGGGCGTGCCACTGGGCGGCTTGCTGGCCGAGAGTTTTACGTACATTTTGCAGATGCCGTCGCTGTACTTTGACGTCGAAGTCGAGCCGCTAAGCTACGTGCTCGCCGTGGTGCTTTCCTTTGGCTTTACGTTTATCGTCAACCTCGCCACCAACCGAACGCTCAACAAGATCGACATGGTCGGCGCCCTCAAGAGCGCCGAGTAGCCTGCCAAAAAGGGACAGGTTTATTTTGGCAGGTTTTATCTGGGCAAACGCCGGGCAGCCTATAGGTGGCCCGGCGTTTGCCCCGTTTTGCTGGGGATGTTTGTCGTTCGGTGCTCTTACTGGCCAATCCAGTGTTGCGCATAGCTCTTAATGTCCTCGGTAAAACCGTCAAGGTCGTCAAGGGTGATCATGCTGTCGATAAGCAAATTGGCTATCTCGCGGTGCATTGTGCTGCGGCGAATGTCGTTTGCAATTACGCCTGAGGACAGCTTGTCTCTATTGAGGCTCTCTTCTAGTGCCCAAAATCTACTGGACGCTTCGCTGTCGCCATTCAGTATCTCAACGTACTGGCCGATGAGCTTTTCCATATAACGTTCTTGCCATTGAGGAAGCGTTTTCTTAAACAGCTTCCAGTCGCTTTCGGCTACGTCGCGCATATGTCCTCCGCTCGTCAAACGGGCTTTTCATTTGCCTTTTATTCTATTTGCTTTTCGCTCTCAGGCGTGGATGAGAGGCTCTCTTTAGCCTTCGAGATAGGGCTTGAATGGGTCGTATGCCACAAAATGGGCCTATCTACTATGTTTAATTGGATACCCTCAACCATGCCGGGAAAACAAAAAACAAAACCGCAGGTAGAAGGCCTGTCGATTTTCGAAAAGGCGGTCATGGTTGGCCCCATCGAGTTAAACGTAGTAGATGGCCCCATTTCGTGGCGGACCATCAAACGAACGCCGATGCTTGTGCTGTAGCCGCTCCGATCATACGTAAGTTGCGGTGGAATAGTTCCTAGATTCAGCCATTTGCGGGCTAAGCAGGAACTATTTCACCGCAACTGAATTTCAGGCCAGGCACCCGCAGCAAGAAGACGAATAGCCTCGGACTCCCTAGTTACCGCAGGAGGCCCCAGGGCTTACCTCCCAAATCTTTCCGCAGGACGGAAAGACCCCGCCGCGCGAAGCGCACGGCGGGGTCCTGACATGTCCGAGGACGATTTGGGAGGTAAGCCCTG
>CABUZF010000102.1 GCA_902495985.1 uncultured Collinsella sp. | reverse complement strand
TGGGCGAAGCCGGGCCATCGATGTCGACATAGCCGTCGGCCGTGCGATACGTCAGCTTGGCGTTGGCGTACGGCTTGAGGCCGGTACCGGCCGGGATCTTCTTACCGACGATGACGTTGGACTTAAGGTCGAGCAGGTGATCGACCTTGCCCTCAATGGCAGCCTCGGTAAGGACGCCGGCGGTACGGATGAACGAAGCGCTCGACAGCCAGGAGTCGATGTTGGACGCGACCTTGAGCGTACCCAGGATGACGGGCTCGGCCACAGGAGCCTGACCGCCCAGACGGGCAACGCGCTCGACCTCGTCAGCGAACTCGTAGCGATCGACATACTGACCAAGCAGGTACTTGGAGTCGCCGGGGTTGGTGATCTGAACGCGACGCAGCATCTGACGTGCGAGCACCTCGATGTGCTTGTCGTTCAGGTCGACGCCCTGGCTGGTGTAGACGTCCTTGACGCTCTCGACGAAGGTGTGCATCGTCGACTCGATGTCAGTCAGCTTGCGCAGGTTGCGGAAGTTGACGAAGCCCTTGGTGATCTGATCGCCGGCGCGAACCTCGCAGCCGTCCTCGATCTCGGGCATAAAGCGCACCGAAGCGGGGACGCGACGCTCGTCGAGGACACGGGTGTGATCCTCAGAGTCGGTGAGCGTCAGCACGTACTCGGACTTCTCGGGCTTAATCGAGAGGTGGCCGGAGTACGGAGCCAGCTCGGCCTCGCGACCCAGGATCTTCTCGTTGACGTTGCCGACGATATCGAACATACGGCTGACCGTAGGCAGACCCTGCGTAATATCGTCGACGCCAGCGACGCCGCCGGAGTGAATGGTACGCATCGTAAGCTGCGTACCGGGCTCGCCGATGGACTGGGCGGCAATAATGCCGACGGCAGTACCGATGGCGACCGGACGACGGGTGGAAAGATCCCAGCCGTAGCACTTCTGGCACACGCCGTACTTGGAGCGGCAGGTGAGCAGCGCGCGAAGCTTGACCTTCTTGAGGCCCGCATCGACCATCTTCTGGATGTCGGCGACCTTCTCGATGTAGCCGTCCTGCTCAAAGAGCACGGTGCCATCGGGAGCCACGACATCCTCAATGAAGCAACGGCCGACAAGGTCGGTGTTGAGATCGGTGGTGCCGGGGATGATGAGGTTGTAGGTAACGCCCTCGTGCGTACCGCAGTCCTCCTCGCGGACGATGACGTCCTGGGCCACGTCGACCAGACGACGGGTCAGGTAACCAGAGTCCGAGGTGTGGGATGCGGTATCGACCAGGCCCTTACGGGCGCCGTAGGTCGAAATGAAGTACTCGAGCGGCAGCAGGCCCTCGCGGAAGTTCGCCTTAATGGGAAGGTCGATCGTCTCGCCGGACATGTCTGCCATCAGGCCACGCATGCCGCCGAGCTGACGCAGCTGGGTCTTAGAACCACGGGCGCCGGAGTCGGCCATCATGTACAGCGGGTTCTCCTCGTCGAACATGTCGAGCATGAGCGCTGCGACCTTGTCGGTACAAGCGGTCCACTCGTTAACGACTTCGATGTGGCGCTCCGTCTCGTTGATGAAGCCCTCCTCGAAGTACTCGTTGATCTGGTCGACGTTGGCCTGGGCGCGGTCGAGCAGCTCCTGCTTCTCGGCAGGGATGAGAGCGTCCCACACCGAGATGGTGAGGCCGGCGCGGGTAGCGTAGTGGAAGCCGGAGTACTTGATGGCGTCGAGGATCGGGCCGACCTTGGCCTCGGGGTAACGATCGCAGCAGTCGGCAACCAGCTTGGCCACGTCGCCCTTGACCATCTTGTAGTTCATGAACTCGTAGTCTTCGGGCAGGCACTGGCGGTTGAAGATGATGCGGCCGATGGAGGTCTCGAAGCGCGCGGTCTTGTTGCCGGTGACATCGTAGTCGACAAACTCGTTCTTGCCGTTCTTGACGCGGAAGATACGGGTGCCGTCCTCATTGATGACGTTGGCATCGGCAGCGGACACGCGGACCTGGATCTTGGCCTGCATGTCGACCTCGGAGCGGCAGTCATAGGCGTGCAGCGCGTCGTCGAAGCTCGAGAACACGTGGTTCTCGCCCGGCAGACCCTCGCGGACCTGGGTCAGGTAGTACACACCGATGATCATGTCCTGCGAAGGGATGTTGACCGGCTTGCCGGATGCCGGCGAGCGCAGGTTATTCGCAGAGAGCATGAGCACGCGGGCCTCGGCCTGAGCCTGACTGGACAGCGGCACATGGACAGACATCTGGTCGCCATCGAAGTCGGCGTTGAAGGGCGAGCAGACCAGCGGGTGCAGGTGGATAGCCTTGCCCTCGACCAGCACCGGCTCAAAGGCCTGGATGGACAGACGGTGCAGGGTCGGTGCACGGTTGAGCAGCACGACGCGGCCGTCGATGACCTCTTCGAGGATATCCCACACAAAGGTGGCACCGCGGTCGATAGCGCGCTTGGCGCCCTTGATGTTCTCGACCTTGCCGAGCTCGACCAGGCGCTTCATAACGAAGGGCTTGAAGAGCTCCAGCGCCATGGTCTTGGGCAGACCGCACTGGTGCAGCAGCAGCTTGGGGTCGGTAACGATAACCGAACGGCCGTAATAGTCGACACGCTTACCCAGCAGGTTCTGACGGAAGCGACCCTGCTTGCCCTTGAGGGCCTCGGCGAGCGACTTGAGCGGGCGACCGCCACGGCCAGAGACCGGGCGACCACGACGGCCGTTGTCGAACAGGGCGTCCACGGACTCCTGGAGCATGCGCTTCTCGTTGTTCACGATAATCGCAGGGGCGTCCAGGTCGAGCAGGCGCTTGAGTCGGTTGTTACGGTTGATCACGCGACGGTACAGGTCGTTGAGGTCGGACGCGGCGAAGCGGCCGCCGTCGAGCTGGACCATCGGGCGCAGATCGGGCGGAATGACCGGGATGACGTCCAGAATCATGTTCGCGGGGCTGTTGCCGCCCTTCAGGAAGGCGTCAACGACCTCGAGGCGCTTGACGGCCTTCTCGCGCTTCTGCTTCTGGGAATCCTCGTCGGCGATGATGGCCTTGAGCTTCTCGGCCTCGGAGGGGAGGTCGATAGCAGCGAGCAGGTCGCGGACAGCCTCGGCACCCATACCACCCTTGAAGTACATGGAGTAGTAACGGGTCATCTCACGGAACAGCGGCTCATCGGAGATGAGGTCGCGCTCGGTGAGCTTCATGAAGGCGTTGAAGGCGTCCGTGCGGAGCTGCTTCTCGTCCTTGCACTCTTCCTCGATGTCGACGATGCCAGAGGCGATCTCCTCGGGGGTCAGCGGCTCCTCGTCGGAGAACTCGTCGAAGTTCTCGGGGTTGCCCTGCTCCTTGAGGGACTCGATCTGGCGGGCGCACTCGGCATCGATCTCCTCCAGATCGGCGGCGAGCTCCTCGCGCAGGTCGTCGGCGTCGGCCTCGCGGGCCTCATAGTCAACCTCGGTGATGATGTAGCTGGCAAAGTACAGAACCTTCTCGAGGTCCTTGGACTTGATGTCGAGCATACGGCTCATCGGGAAGCTCGTGGGGCTCTTGAAGTACCAGATGTGGGACACGGGAGCGGCGAGCTCGATATGGCCCATGCGGTCGCGACGCACCTTGGCCGAGGTAACCTCGACGCCGCAGCGCTCGCAGACGATACCCTTAAAGCGGATGCCCTTGTACTTGCCGCAGGAGCACTCCCAGTCCTTGGCGGGACCGAAGATCTTCTCGCAGAACAGGCCGTCCTTCTCGGGCTTGAGGGTACGGTAATTGATGGTCTCCGGCTTCTTGACCTCACCGTGCGACCAGGAACGGATCTGGTCGGCGGAGGCAAGGGAGATCTTTACCGAGTCAAAATCAGTAGCTTCGAAATCTGCCACAGTCAACTACTCCTTATCAGTGGTCGTGGCGGCGACAGCCTCGGGTGCCTCGACGGTCTCGGCATCCTCGGCCTCGACGTCGGCGTCAACGCCGGCGAGCGCAGCCAGGTCGTCGAGAGCAGAGGTCTCCTCGGCGGTCACAGGGGCGGAGGCGTCCTCGTCAGCATCGTGCATGGGCTCGATGTCCAGCGCGAGGGAACGGATCTCCTTGACGAGAACCTTGAAGGACTCGGGGATACCCGGGACAGGAACGTTCTCGCCCTTGACGATGGACTCGTAGGTCTTGACGCGGCCCACGGTATCGTCGGACTTGACGGTCAGAATCTCCTGCAGGACGTTGGAAGCACCGTATGCGTACAGTGCCCAAACTTCCATCTCGCCGAAGCGCTGGCCGCCGAACTGGGCCTTGCCGCCCAGAGGCTGCTGGGTAACCAGGCTGTAAGGGCCGGTCGAACGGGCGTGGATCTTGTCGTCGACCATGTGGCCGAGCTTGAGGATGTAGGACGTACCCACGGTAATGGGCTCGCGGAACTCCTCGCCGGTGCGGCCGTCGAACAGGCGGGTCTTGCCGCGCTCGTCAAGCTGGGTGACGAACTCGGGACGCATGTGATCGCCAAAGGCAGCGGTGGCCTTGTTGAGCATGTTCTTGTTGGCACGACGAATGACCTCGGCGATCTCGTCCTCCTTGGCGCCGTCGAAGACGGGCGTCGCGGTGAAGAACGGACCGGGGACGTACTTGTCGGAGTCGGCCTTCTCGGTATCCCAACCGCAGGCAGCGGCCCAGCCAAGGTGGCACTCGAGCAGCTGGCCGACGTTCATACGCGAGGGAACGCCCAGCGGGTTGAGGATAACGTCGATCGGGGTACCGTCAGCCATGTAGGGCATGTCCTCGACCGGCAGAACGTTACAGATAACGCCCTTGTTGCCGTGGCGACCGGCGATCTTATCGCCCTGCTGGATCTTACGACGCTGGGCGACGTAGACGCGCACCTGCTCGTTGACGCCGGGGGCCAGATCGTCGCCGTTCTCGCGGCTAAAGCGGACGACGTCGATGACGCGACCGTAAGCGCCGTGAGGCATCTTAAGGGAGGTGTCGCGGACGTCGTGGGCCTTGGCACCGAAGATGGCGCGCAGCAGGCGCTCCTCGGCGGTCAGAGCGCTCTCGCCCTTAGGCGTGACCTTGCCGACCAGGATGTCGCCAGGGCCGACCTCGGCGCCGATGCGGATAATGCCGTCCTCGTCGAGGTTGGCAAGCATATCCTCAGAGAGGTTCGGGATCTCGCGGGTGATCTCCTCGGGGCCGAGCTTGGTGTCGCGGGCATCGATCTCGTGACGGGTGATGTTGATGGTCGTCAGCAGGTCCTCGGCCACCAGGCGCTCGGACACGACGATACCGTCCTCGTAGTTGAAGCCTTCCCACGGCATGTATGCCACGGTGAGGTTCTGACCCAGTGCGAGCTCGCCATGAT
>CABUZF010000101.1 GCA_902495985.1 uncultured Collinsella sp. | reverse complement strand
GCGCGGTCGCGCCGGGTGGGTCCTGGCGCGTCTCTCACGCTCGTTCAGTCTCTAGGCACCCAAGGTGCCAGAAAGGGTAGGTGAAGTCATATGGCAAAAGTCCGTGTGTCCACCCTGGCCAAAGAGTTCGGCATGACCTCCAAGGAACTGATGGGTCATCTCGCCGATATGAAGATTCCCGCTAAGTCCGCTTCCTCCACCTTGGAGGATGCCTATGTCGCCATGGTCCGCAAGCAGCTCGCCTCGGTGATCGAGGCCCGCGCCCAGGAAGTCGAGGCCGCCAAGCAGGCCGAGGAGCAGGCAGCTGCCGCCGAGGAGGCCGCACGCGCCGCCGAGGCCGAGCGCGAGCGCATCGCCGCCGAGAAGGCACGCGAGGAGGAGCGCCGCCAGTTTGCCGCAGCCCAGGCTGCCGAGGAGGCTGCCCGCGCGGAGGCCGAGGCCAAGAAGAAGGCCGAGCAGGAGCGCCTTGCCCGCGAGAAGGAGGAGGCTGCCCGCGAGGCCCAGCGCCGCGCCGTTCCTGCTTCCGACTCCGGTTCGCGCTTCCGTTCGCTGCTCGACCAGATCGCCGCCCAGGAGACCGTGCTCAAGGAGAAGAAGGACGCCGAGGACAAGGCCAAGGCCGAGCGCGCCGCCGAGCGCGGTAACCGTCGTGGCGGCAACAACGACCGCCGCGGTGGCCGTCGAAACGATCGCAACGCCTCAGACAACAACTCCGAGCGCAGCGCCTCCGAGAGCCGTCCGCACAGCCATCGCACCAACGCCAGCAACAACGTCGCTGCCGGCATGGACTTCCCCAACCCCGATAAGCAGGGCAAGGGCAAGAAGCGCAAGGGCGGTCACAACAACGAAGAGGACCACTACAGCCGCATGGCTCGCGAGGCCGAGGAGTACAGCCGCGAGAAGGTGCTCGAGGAGGCTCGTGCTGCCGTCGAGGAGGCCTCTCGCGAGTCCACCGGTCGCCGCAAGAAGCGCAAGGAGAAGCGCGAGCGCGAGGCTGCCAAGGCTCAGGAGGAGCGCAAGATAGAGGAGGCGCTGGCCCAGGGCGTGAACCCCGAGGACCTCGACGCCATCAAGGTCTCCCAGGGCGTTACCGTCCAGGAGCTTGCCGAGGCGCTCGACGTTCCGGCCAACGACATCATCAAGCGCCTGTTCCTGCTGGGTACGCCGCTCACCATGACGCAGTCCATGTCCGACGACCTCGTCGAGCTCGTCGCCGACGACCTGGGCCGCCAGATCAAGATCATCACCCCCGAGGAGGAGAACACCTTCTCGTTCTACGACGATCCCGCCGACCTCAAGCCGCGTGCCCCGGTCGTCACCGTCATGGGCCATGTCGACCACGGCAAGACGTCGCTGCTCGACGCCATCCGTCACACCGGCGTCGCTGCCGGCGAGGCGGGCGGCATTACGCAGGCCATCGGCGCTTCGCAGGTCATGATCAACGACCGCAAGATCACCTTTATCGATACCCCGGGTCACGCCACCTTTACGGCTATGCGTGCCCGTGGCGCCAAGGTGACCGACATCGTCATCCTGATCGTCGCCGCCGACGACGGCGTCATGCCCCAGACGGTCGAGTCGATTAACCACGCCAAGGCTGCTGGCGTACCCATCGTCGTTGCCGTCAACAAGATCGATAAGCCGGGCGTCAACCCCGACCGTGTGCGTCAGGAGCTCACCGAGTACGGAGTCATCCCCGAGGAGTGGGGCGGACAGAACATGTTCGTCAACATCTCGGCTAAGCAGAAGATCGGTATCGACGAACTTCTGGAGACCGTGCTGCTCCAGGCAGATGTGCTCGAGCTCAAGGCCAACCCGGACACCTTTGCCTCCGGCAACGTCCTCGAGGCCAAGCTCGACAAGGGCCGCGGCTCGGTCGCTACCGTGCTCGTGACCCGCGGTACCCTGCACGTGGGCGATACGCTGGTCGCCGGCCTCACCTACGGCCGCGTCCGCGCCATGCTCGACCCCAAGGGCCGCGCCGTCACCGAGGCCGGTCCCTCCGACGCCGTCGAGATTTTGGGCCTGCAGTCCGTGCCCAACGCCGGCGACGAGTTCCGCGTGTTCGAGGACGAGCGCGAGGCTCGTGCCCTTGCCGACGAGCGTTCGCTCAAGGCCCGTATCGAGGAGCAGAGCCGCGTGAAGCACGTCACGCTCGAGAACCTCTTCGAGACCATCGCCGACGCCGAGGTCAAGGAGCTCAACCTGATCATCAAGGCCGACGTCCAGGGTTCCATCGAGGCTCTTCAGGACTCGCTCGACAAGATGGATCAGTCCGAGGTCCGCATCAACACGATCCACTCCGCCGTTGGTGCCATCAACGAGACCGACGTCGTCCTGGCCGACGCCTCCAACGCCATCATCATCGGCTTTGGCGTCCGTCCCGACGGTAAGGCCCGCTCCGCCGCCGAGCGTGAGGGCGTCGAGATCCGTTGCTACGACGTCATCTACAAGTGCCTCGAGGAGCTCGACGCCGCCCGTATCGGCATGCTCAAGCCCACCGAGGTCGAGGTCGCCACGGGTACCGCGACCGTCCTGGACACCTTCAAGGTGCCCAAAGTCGGTATCGCCGCCGGTGTCCGCGTCGAGGAGGGCGAGATCGCCGCGACCGATTCCGTGCGCCTGGTGCGCGACGGCATCGTGGTCTTCAACGGCAAGATCGCCTCGATGCGCCACTACAAGGACGAGGCCAAGAGCCTCAAGAGCGGTTCCGAGGGCGGCATTGGCCTGGAGAACTTCCAGGACATCAAGCCCGGCGATCAGATCGAGGGTTACCGCATCGACCAGGTTGCCCGTACCGAGTAGGGGGTAGCGCTATGAAGCAAACGCAGGCAACCCGCCGTCTGGGCGAGCAGCTTCGCGAGAAGCTTGGTTATATCCTGCTCTTTGAGGTTTCCGATCCGCGTCTCGACCTGGTTACTTTGACCGCGGTCGAGGTCGCGGTGGACCGTTCGTTCGCGCGTGTGTACGTGTCGTGCGATGCGAGCCGCTACGACGAGGTCATGGAGGCGCTCGCAAGCGCCAAGGGCCGCATTCGTAGCCTTTTGGCTCGCTCGCTCGATTGGCGTGTCACGCCCGAGCTCGATTTTCGCATCGATCGCTCGACCGATGAGGCCGAGCGCATCACGCGTGCGCTGGAAAACGTTCCCGCCACGCTTGCGATCGAAAAGGACGAGGACGGCTATCCGATAGCGGATGCCGCCCAGGAGGCAGCTTTAGATGACTAATTCCGCCGACCTCGCCTCGTGCGAGTCTGCAGATATTCAGCGACGCATCCTCGAGCTCATCGAGGGTGCGTCCTCCATTGCGATTTCGGGACATACTTCTCCCGATGGCGATGCCTTGGGCTCCGTATTGGGTCTGGGCCTTTCGCTCATGAAGTTTTTCCCCAACAAGGACATTGCGCTGCTGCTGGCAGACGATGACCCGGTTCCGCGCATCTACCGATTTATGGAAGGATCCGATCGCCTGGTGCCGGCATCTGCGTACGCCGGCAATCCGGACCTGTTCATCTCGGTGGACGTACCGGTCGTCGAGCGCCTCAATAATTCCGCCGAGGTGCTTCGTCGCTCCAAGCATGTGGTGTGTTTCGACCACCATCCGGCGCGCGAGGAGTTTGCCGAGCTGAGCCTGAGGCGCGTCGATGCCGCGGCCTGCGCCATGATCATCGACCGTTTCTTGGACAATTGCGGCATTGTCGCACGTGATGGCGTTGCGACCTGCCTGCTGTGTGGCTTGGTTACCGATACCGGCCGTTTTCAGTACCAAAACGCCGATGCCGCCGCGTTCCATGCGGCCTCGCGACTGGTTGCCCACGGTGCCGATCCGGCGCGTGTGGCACTCGAGGTCTACCAGAGCATGCGCGTCGAGTTTTTGCACCTCAAGTCCATTGTCATGGGCCGTATCAAGACGGTCGCGCACGGGCGCGTGGCGTATAGCTATGCCTTCCAGAGCGACCTTGAGGCCTGCGGCGTCACCTCGGATGAATGTGACGGTCTGGTCGATGTGGTGCGTTCGGTGATGGGCGTCGAGGTCTGCCTGTTCTTAAAGGGCATCGACGGCGATACCAAGGTGCGCGGCAACCTGCGCTCCAAGGGTGACCTCGATGTGTCCGAGATCGCTGCCAACTTTGGCGGTGGCGGGCATCATGCCGCCGCCGGCTTTTCCAACAACGGAACAATTCGCGAGACGCTCGCCGTGGCACTTCCCATGCTGGCCGAGCTGGTGGGGGAGGATCCCGCTTCGGTGACCGTCGAGCTTTAACTTTTTGGATGGTACATGGCTCGTCGTACGCCTTCTCAACTGAATATGCTGCTCGCCGTCGATAAGCCGGTGGGCTGCACGTCCCACGATGTGGTTTCGCAATGCCGGCGCGCCCTCCATGAGCGGCGCGTCGGCCATGCCGGCACGCTCGACCCCATGGCATCGGGTGTCATGGTGGTGGGTGTGGGCCAGGCCACCCGTCTGCTGGGCATGCTCACGCTCGATACCAAAAGCTACGTCGCCGACATCTCGTTTGGCGCCGAGACCAATACCGATGATGCGGAGGGCGAGGCCGTCCGCACGGTGACTGTTGCCAACGAGCTCCGCGATTCTGTCTATGCCCGTGAGCGCTTGGCCGCCATGCTGGGCCCGCAGATGCAGGTGCCGCCGGCGTTTTCTGCTATCTCGGTCAATGGCGTTCGCGCCTACAAGTCTGCTCGCGAGGGCAATGCGGTGGACCTACCTCCGCGCCCCGTCGAGGTCTATGCCGCCGACCTGATCGCCGTGGGCGGCGAAGGTGATACGTGTGTGTGGACCGTGGCGTTCTCGGTGAGCAAGGGCACCTATATCCGTGCGCTCGCTCGCGACTTGGGCCGCGCCTGCGAGAGCGCCGCGCACATTTCCGCGCTGCGCCGCACGGCTTCCGGTGTTGTTTCCATTGGCGCTTGTCATGCGGTCGAGGAGCTTTCTCCCGAGTCCGCGGCTGGCTTTGCCCTGGATCCCATTGCGGCCCTGGGCGCCACACGTGTTGACTTGCCGGGCAATCTTGCCGACGATCTGCTCTGCGGCCGACGCATTCCCGTTGAGCGTGCGCTTGCCGATTTCGATTCCTCGAAGGCGCCGTTTGCGTTGGTGCTCGATGGGGGACTCAAGGCGCTCGCCCGCATTGAGGGCGGCCGCTTTGTCATGGAGCACGTGTTTCCGCAGGCAATCGGCGGTGTTCGATGATGTTGTCCGCTCGCGAGCTCGCGCGTGTCTTTTTCGCGGGCGAGTCGGACGAGGCTCGCATCGTTGCTGCCGATACGTTTGATGAGTGTGAGCACTTGGGTGCCGCTTCAATCGCCATTGGCGTGTTCGACGGCGT
>CABUZF010000100.1 GCA_902495985.1 uncultured Collinsella sp. | reverse complement strand
TGTATCGCAGCTCAGGCGCCTGCTCGGCGATGAACTCCGAGACGACTTCCTCGGTCTCGCGGCTGGCGGTGCCGTTGCCGATGACGATGGTGTTGACGCCGTCCTTCTTGACGAGGCGAGCGAGCTCGCGCTTGGTGCCGGCGACGTCGTGGCGCGGCTTGGTGGGGTAGACCACGCCGTGGTCGAGCAGCTTGCCGGTCTCGTCCATGACGGCGACTTTGCAGCCGGTGCGGTAGCCCGGATCGAGCGCGAGCACGCGGGCGCCGCGCACGGGGCGCGCTGAGAGCAGGCCCTCGAGATTCTTGGCAAAGACATTGATGGCCTCGGTCTGCGCACGGACGGTGAGTTTGGCGCGGGCCTCGCGCTCCAGCGAGGGGGCCATGAGGCGCTTGTAACCGTCGGCGATGGCGGCGTCAAAGACGGGCGCGAAGACGCCCTGGCGTCGGGGCCAACGGCTGCCGAGGCGTGCCGTGGCGGCGGCGCCGTCGACGTTCACGCGCACACGGAGCTTGCCCTCGCGCTCACCGCGGTCGATAGCCAGCACGCGGTGGTTGGGTATACGGCGCAGCGGCTCATCATAGCTGTAGTACGGCTCGTAGGGGATCTTCTCGGTGGGGTCGGTGGCCTCGACGACGATGTCTGCGGTGTTTTGCGTAAAGGCACGCAGGTCGGCGACGTTCTCGGGGTCCTCGGCCACCGTCTCGGCCACGATGTCCGCCGCGCCGGCGAGCGCCTTCTCGGGCGTGTCGAAGCCGGCTTCCTCGTTGACGTATGCCGCGGCGGCGTCGAGCGCGCTGCCCTTGGCCGAGGCCTGCATGATGACCATGTTGGCAAGTGGCTCCAGGCCTGCCTCGCGGGCCTTCTGTGCGCGGGTCATGCGCTTTTTGCGGTAGGGCTTGTAGAGGTCCTCGACACGCTGGAGCTGCGTGGCCTCGCGAATTTGCTGTTCGAGCTCGGGCGTAAGTTTGCCCTGGGCGTCGATGAGCAGAATGACGTCCTCTTTGCGCTGTTCAAGATTGCGCAGGTAGGACAGGCGCTCGTCGAGCGCGCGCAGGGCGACGTCGTCCATGCCACCCGTGGCTTCCTTGCGGTAGCGCGAGATAAAGGGGATGGTGTTGCCCTCGTCGATGAGCTTGACGGCTGCCTCGACGTTGGCGGCCTTAAGGTTGAGCTCGCGGGCGAGCTGGGCGATAAGATCCATGGGACTCCTTGCGTTTAAGGTGCGTTTGCAGCACAGGGCTACCAAGGATACCACCCGTCCCAAAAGACTGTTTTGGGGCCGCGCCATGAAAACGGCCTATCTACTACGTTTGAACCGTATTGGTCGACCATCCCCCGGTTTTCCGAAAATATGCAACCCGTCTACCTGCGGTTTTTATTTCGAGAAATTCGGTATGGTTGAGGGTGGTCGGTTAAACGTAGTAGATAGACCCATTTCGTGGCGAACGAATCAGGCTGAGGTGCAAAATAGACCCCGTCCCAGAAAAATCGCCGGCAAGGTACCAAAAAGCCCCGCGGGCAGGAGGCTGCTCGCGGGGCAAAGAAGAGGGGCTTGTTGGTGGCGGACCGAAGGGTTCGGCATGGGGGTTTCTGCCGCGGTCGCTCTTAAGGCATTACAGCTCGACGAGCTGGCCGGTCTCGGCGGCCTCCTTGATAGCGTTAAGCAGCGTGAGCGTCTTAACGTTGTCGGCGGGGGTCACGACGGGCTCGACCTCGCGGCGGACAACCTTCACAAAGTGCTTGAGCTGCATCTTGTGCGGCAGTGCCGGGTCGACGGCCGGAATCTCCATCTGCAGCGGCTTGTGCCAGTTGGAGGCGCCGTCGTAGGAGAACTGGTGCAGGCGGGGCAGCGATAGGGCGCCCTTAGTGCCGCCGATAAAGTAGGCGTCGGCGTCGAAGGGGCGGTACTGCGGATCCTCGCGAGCGGTTGCCTCCCAGTTCCAGGGGCTGGCGGTGGCGTCAGAGATGGTCATGCTTGCGAGCGCGCCATCGGCAAAACGGACGTTGACCACGGCGGAGTCCTCGGTTTCAAAACCGCGGGCGGCGCTGGACTGCATACCCTGGACGGCAACGGGCTCGCCCAGCAGGTAGCGGAGCAGGTCGACGTCGTGGACCAGGTTGACCAGGATCGGGCCGGCACCCTTCTTGCGGCGCCACTCGACATCGAAATACTCGTCGTTCTTATAGATCATGTAGTGGAAGCTCGACACGGTGAGCTTGCCCAGCTCGCCGGACTCGATGATCTCCTTGGCCTTGTTGACGAAGGGGTTGTGGCGACGGTGCTGACCCACGAGCACGGGCACGCCGGCGGTCTCGGCCTCGGCGGCGAAGGCCTGGGCATCTTCCAGGTCGTTGGAGATCGGCTTTTCGACCAGCGGCACGATGTTGCGCTTGATGGCCTCGCGAGCAACGCCCAGGTGCAGGTCGTTGGGGGTGGCGATAATGACGGCCTCGGGCTTGACCTCGTCCATCATCTGGGCGGGATCGGTATAGAACGGCACGCCGGCGGCCTCGGCCGTGGCGCGGGCGCCCTCAAAGGCGTCGGCGATGGCGACGAGCTCGGCCTCGGGCTCCTCGGTGACAAAGCGGATGTGGTTGCGGCCCATGGCGCCGGCGCCGATAACGGCAATGCGGACGGGGTTGAGCTCAGACATTTCGACTCCTTAATACTGGTGACCGGTGGAATGCGACAAAGGGGCTGTCCCTTTGTCGCATCGGTAAAACTAGGCGGACTTCTTCTTGCTGTCGGAGACCATCATGTAGACGGTGAGCACGACGGCGATGGCGGCGATTACAATGGCACCGTAGAAGGACTGCTGGTAGGCGGCGCTGCCGGCCTCGGCGTGATACAGCACGGCGGTGATGGGCTGGCTGATCCAGGTGGAAGCGGCATAACCCAAAAACATGATGCCGTAGTTGACGCCGATGTTGCTGGTGCCAAAGGCGCCACCGGTGAGCGGCGGGTAGATGACGAGCAGGGCGCCAAAGCTAAAGCCGAGCAGGGCGAGCGCCACAAAGAACATGGCCTGCGTAAAGCTCATCGACATGATGACGAGGGCGACGATGGTGACGACAAGGCTGATGAGCAGCGACTTATAGGCGCCGAGCTTGTCGATGATCTGGCCAAAGGACAGACGGCCAACCAGGTTGGCGCAGGTGTTGACGGAGACGACCACGCCGCCGAGGGCGACGGCTGCGGCGCTCGTGGGATCGGCGAAGAGCTGGACGGCGGCGATGGAGGCAACCTTGCCCACGAGCAGAGTACCGGCGGTGGCGGCAAAGGCGAAGGTGATGATGAGGACCCAGAAGCGCGGGGTCTTGACCATCTCGCCCGGGGTGAGGTCGCCGAAGGTGCCGGCATGTGCACCGCCCTTGGGGGCCTCGAAGCCCTCGGGCAGCCAACCGGCCTCGGGGGCCTTCAGGAACAGGGCGGAGGCGGCGATCATCACAAAGAAGATGACTCCGAGCGCCTTAAGGGCGCCAAAGATGCCCAGGCTCGGGATGAGCAGCGAGGCGAGCACCGGGGACAGCACGGCAGGACCGGCGGTCGAAGCGGCGAGCGTAATACCGGAGGCGAGACCCTTCTTGTCGATGAACCACTTTTGGCCGGTGGTGAGCGCCGGGTTGTAGCCCAGGCCGTTGCCGATGGCGGCGACGAGCGAGAACCACAGGTAGAACTGCCACGGCTCGGTGACGGTGCCGGACATGAACCAGCCCAGGCCGTAGCACACGGCGGCGGCGATCACGACGTTGCGCGGGCCGATCTTATCGGAGATACGGCCGGCGAAGATGCCCGTCACGGCCATGATGGTCTGAAAGACCGGGAAGGCCCAGGTAAGGGCGCTCGACCACTCGGGGTAGACGGCGAGCAGGTTCTTGCTCACGACGGAATACAGCGCGATGGAGCTGATGAAGAACATGGTGACGCACGCGGCGGAAAGCACGACGGCGCGACCCTTGTTGGAGTTGGTGGAAGCCATTGGACTCTTTCTGATCGATACGGGGGAGGAGCGGGCGTGTCCGCGGGGCCTCCCTGTCAGGTTGGTTTACTGGTCAGTCGGCTTGGCGACGCCGGACTCATCGGACCAGAGCTCGACACCCTTGTTCTTAAGGTAGTTGTCGGCATAGGCGCGACGGCCGCCGGGCTTGGCGGTGAGGTCGCCCATCATATTGGAGAAGCCGCCGTCGACCTTGATGGCGTCGCCGGTGGTAAAGTCCGAGCGCTTGGACGCCAGGAACATGACGGCGTTGGCGATATCGCTGACCTCGCCGATGCGACGCGTGGCGATCAGACGGCTGCGGCTCTTCTCGACCTCGGGGTCGGCGTAAAAGCTCGCCGACATGGGGGTTTTGACAAAGCAGGGCTCGACGCAGTTGGAGCGCACGCCGTAGGGGCCCCACTCGGCAGCCAGCATCTTGGACATCATGTTGACGCCTGCCTTGGTGGAGCTGTACACGCCCGAGAAGGTCTCGGGGGAGTGGCTGGCGACGGTCGAGATGTGCACCAGGCGGCCCTGGCCGGCCTTGATCATCTCGCGACCAAAGCGCTGCGAGGTGATGAAGTAGCCGGTGAGGTTGACGTTGATGACCTCGTTCCAGTCGGAGAGCGGCAGGTCCTCCATGGCGGCGAAGCGCAGGATACCGGCGGTGTTGACGAGGACGTCGACGCGACCGAAGTCGGCGATGGTGGCGTCGACGGCGGCCTGAACCTCGGCCTCGTCGGTGGCGTTCATCTTGTAGCCCTCGGCGTGGATGCCAAACTCGGCGGCGAGGTCAGCGGCTGCGGCCTTGACCTTTTCCTCGTCCAGGTCGAGCAGGACGACGTTGGCGCCGTTGCGGGCGAACTCGCGGCAAATCTCGACGCCCATACCGCCGAGTGCGCCGGTCACGGCGCAGACATCGCCCTCGAGCTTAAGCCAGTTGCTCATAGGAACTTCCCTTCTTGTGCCTCCCTGTGGGTCGATCCCATTAATCGACCCACGTGGTTTTCGCAGGTTATCGTATGCTTTGCATTTACGCAGATGAATTGCATATTTGTTAGAATGGCGTTAACCGTAGGTTTACACTGTGCGATGCAGTTTATGCTCAACTGAGCGCGTGACCTGCGAAAACAACCCCCTGTGGCACCATGTGGCCACGGGCGCGAAAACGGGAGATTGACGTGTACGATCGACGACTTGAGGCCATATCGGCCGCCGCGGAGCTGGGGAGCTTCTCGCGTGCGGCGGCAAGATTGCGCGTGTCGACCCCGGCCCTCGTCAAGCAGGTGTCGGGCTTCGAGGCCGAGTTCGGCATCACGTTGTTCGAGCGCTCGCACTCGGGCGTCAAGGTGACGCCGGCCGGCGCACTGCTG